>JAFLJU010000199.1 GCA_022712835.1 Desulfobacteraceae bacterium | reverse complement strand
TTTTTGTATGTTCAACAGAAAAAAAACAGGTAAACTTATTGTTCTATAATGGACACACGTGGGGTGGGCTGGTTAATTGACCTAAGTAGTCGCATAGATAGAAGGTGTAAGTAGAAAACATATGAGCTTAAAAAAAGACATTGAACATATTTTTAAAAAAAATACGGGTTATGCTGAGCCTGAACATGCAATAAATCAAGCTGAATCCCTAAGGTCTCTATCTGTTGATCTATATACTGATTCAAGGAGATTTGTATATGAATTACTTCAAAATGCTGATGATTCAGCTATGGAAGAAAAACTCGTTAAAGTTGGTATAAGACTATTTGATGATCTTTTAGTGGTTGCACATACTGGTAAACCTTTCGATAAAAGAGATTTGAGAGGGATCTGCGGAGTTAGTGATGGTACCAAAAAGAATTTGGTTGAAAAAACGGGATATAAAGGAATAGGCTTTAAATCAGTATTTGGACAATCTGAAAAAGTAATCATTTATACAAATAAAGAATTCTTTCGATTTGATTCAGGATATAATTTTGAATGGAACAATAAATGGGGAGATAATCAGCAACGTTGGGAAGAAGAAAATGAAAGGAAATTTTCGTTTCCTTGGCAGATAATACCAATATTTACAAACTCCGAAGAAATTGACGGTAAAATTCAAACCTTTTTAGATCAAGAAGAATGGACCGTTGCTACAATTGTTTTGTTATCAAAGGGTAAGAATGATGTGAAGAAAGCTGTAGAAGAACTGTCGAGAAATGTTAATATGTTCTTATTTCTAAAAAATATAGAAGAATTAGATTTTGATTTAGGAACTTCAAATATTGTTACCCTCCATAGAGAAAAAGAAAACAAAACTGTTGAAATTAGGCAAAATGGAAAAATTAAAGCTTCATGGCTATTAAGAACTGTCAAACTGAAAGTTCCTTATGAAATAAAAGAAAAGCTAAAAGAAGAGAAGAATATACCTGAAAAACTATTAAATGCTAATGAAACAGAATTAATATTTGCTGCAAAAATAGATTCAGACGGGATTAGAAAGCTTGATGATAATGAAAGTCTTCTCTATTCATATCTCCCTACTGAAGAGACAAAATATTCAATACCTGTATTAGTAAATGGTAGCTTTGTAATTGGTGCAAATAGAGAGACATTACATGAAGACTCTAAATGGAACCAGTGGCTATTTGAAAATATTCCCTGTGAAATAGTAAAGTGGATTGCGGAATTAGTGGCTGGGAAATATGGACATCAAGCTTATGAACTTGTACCTTCAAAAAATATTATACCAAACTCATTAGGCTCTAATTATCGTATAGGATTATTGCGTGCTTTCGATACAATTCCTTTTATTCAATCAAATCAAAAGGATTTAATTAAGATCAATCAAGCTATAATTGATTTTACTTCATTTTCAAAGAAAGCATTTATTGGTGAAAATACAGTGAAGAATTATATAGTTAAAAGAGATAATAGTGAAACAATTCATAGAAAACCATTTTTACCTTTTACAGTCTTTGGAAAAACCTTCAAAGATATTGGTGTTGCATATTTTGAGTGGCGTGATGTATCTAAATTGCTTGAATCAGATGATTTCTTAAAAAGTCATACATCTTCAAATAATATTCAAGTAATTCAATACTTAAAACAATTGTGTGACGCTGAAAAACCTAAAGATATTTCGGAAGCTGTAATTAAAAAATGGTCATTTATTCTTGATCATAAAGGCAAATTGAACTTTCCTAATAATATCTATTTCCCAACGCCTGATGATGGAAATTGGAATGATCCAAACAATGAAATTTCGTTTCTTAGTGGTGACATTCAAAGTTTTCTTTTAAAAAAGCCTGAAATTAGAGTTTGGTTAGAAAATTTAGGAGTAATTGAAAAAACAGACCTTTCATATCTCAGAAAAACCATAATAGAAAATGCTGCTACATACAGTACACATGATAATACAATTGAAACAATATTGAATATTTTCAGCCTTTACCTAAAAAGAGAAATTGGTAAAGAAGAGTTAGGAGAACTTTCTGAATTGAAATTATTAACTGAGAAAGGAAGTTTATTACCTGCCAAGTACTGCTATTTTTCAGATTCATATTCTCCAAGATTAAAACTACAATCCAATTTATGTGATGATATTTTTGTGAGCTCAAATTACATGGATAATATATCAGAAAGGGATGAGTTTAGACGATTCTTTAAAATGATGGGAGTGAAAGAAGGTATTACCGTGCTTTCTTCCAATAAGATGAGTAAGGAAATCTTAATTAGGGAACATCAATTTAAAAATGAATTCTTTGAAGAAGAGGATAAAATTTTTCAGCCTTGGCAAACAAAATTTAAAGCTGATGAATATTCAAATTTAACAACGTTAATTTTTCTTTCAAATTCTACGGAATTTAGTTTTTCGAAACTATTCTGGTCTGATGTTATTGATAACATGGATATAGAAGATATTATTGCACCTACTATCGCATACTGGGGTAATTCTGGTCGACCAGGAAGAACAAGTGGTAATGAAATAGAAAACTATCTAAAATGGTATATTCAAAATGCCAATTGTATCCCCACTTTAAAGGAAACAGCTCATAAGGCGAATGATGTATTTATTAATTCAGAAGACATCCTTCAATTAGCTGGCAATTATTTGCCTGTATATAATGGTGTTGAATTACCCCAAGATTGGAAAGCTTTCTTTAAGTTTAAAACAAACCTACAATTATCAGACTATCTTGTATTATTGACAGGAATTGCATCTGATGTTAATGAAAATTATAAGGTAAATAGAGAAAATATTAATCGTATTCAAACTATATACAAAGTCTTGTTAGATCAATGCCGTAATTGGAGTACTGAAGATATTTCTATAGTTAAAGAGTGGTCAACTACAGGATATTTGTTAGGTACAAAAAATGAATTCGCAGAGTGTAATACTCTTAAATATTTCATTGATGGTAATGAATCTATCTTTCAAGAACAGTTTAAGTTTCTGTCACTAAATGCAGAAAATAAAAGTCATGCGAGTTTAAATGAATTTCTAACTTTTTTTAATATTAAGATTTTAAAGCAAAGTGATTTCAAATTAGACCACTCAAAAGTAGATGAGTGTCCTAGTTTAAGTATGCATTTAAAGAATATAATTCCATATTTTAGAATTTGGATTGAAAATGAAGTAAATGATGACAAAACAAAAGAGTCTTTTACAAAACTTCAATCAAGAATTTCAAAATTGAATATTTATCAGGCAGAACAGCTAAATATTAAATATGAGGATATTGACTTTACAAAAAGTGTTAATGTTCACTTTAATAATTCTGATCTTTTTGTAACTAATCCATGGAATAAGAATAGTGTATTATTGAAGCTCCCAGAGGTTTTGTGTCGTTATTTCTATTTGTTGGGACATGATAAGAAACTTGATTTCTTACTTCGTTCAACTATTGAAGAAATTAGAGATTATTTTACTCAAGAAAATATTACTATTCCAGATAGTATACCTGAAACAGAAACTGAAGTATTCAAAGAAAAGAATAACGTTTCTCTTCTTGAATTCACTACTGCTATAGACGAAGGAAAAATATTACTTGAAGAATTTTTTCACACGTCAAAAGCTGATTATAAAAGTTTAGAGTATGCTGAAAAAATTATTGTAAGAGCAACTTTCAATATATTGAAATACCTTAATAAAATACCAGAATATAATTGTACACATGCAAGTAAAATTGCAAATAGTATAATTGGAGGAATAACAAAGAATGGTAATGAAATAACAATTGTAGCAAGACCTTCAGACGGAGGAGAGGTATTACCTTACTATGCCTCAGAATTTGATGTGTTAGAATACGTTGATGCAGAATTTTGGTGTGAAGATGGTATTAATACACCAAAACAAATTACATTGGGGCAGCTCTTAAAGAAGACCGGCATTAACAGAATTCCAATAAATAATATTGATATTTCAAATTCCGACCTTAAAATATTGATTGATAATAAAAAGTCAGAAACATTAGATTTTAATGCTGTACCATTCGTTCCCGAAAAAGTCGCGAGGATAGTTTCGTCTTTTGCAAATACCAATGGAGGAACATTAATTTTTGGACTCAAAGAAACTAGTCCAAATTCAAATGAAATTGTAGGACTAAGTAAAGACTTCAATATTATTCAAATTATTAAAAAAGCAGTATCATCAATTTCGCCAATTCCTAATATAACTTATGATTGGATTAACTATGGAGATAAAGCAATATTTGCAGTTGAAACTGGAAAATCTGATGTTGAGATATTTTTTGGTGACAAAAAGTATGTCAGAGAAGGCGTTAATACAAAGGTCGAAAATGAGACTTTGAAAGAAATTACTACCATAAACTCCCCAGAATATTCAAAGACTATAGCAATAATTATTGGGATTGAGGATTATCACCCTTCTAATGAAATATCTTCTGTAAAATACGCAAACAACGATGTATCTGTATTTAAGCAGATGTTAATTGATAATATGAGTGTTGCTGAAGAAGATATCATTATGTTTCAGAATGGAGATGCTATTAAAAGCTCAATAGAGTATAATTTGAAAGGTTTGTTCCATAATCTAACAGAAAATGATCGTTTGGTTTTTTATTACGTTGGACATGGCTTCCATAATGGTGTAACTAATTATTTGACAACATATGACACGCATAAATTCAACATTGCAGAGACCGGAATTTCATTGCGAACAATTCTGCTTGATCCTCTTAGAACATCTAAATGTAATACAGCTCTCATTTTTATAGATGCCTGTGCTCAAACTTTTCAAGACCCTAATGAGAGAAGTCAAATTGCGAATATTGATGATGAAGAATTTATAGCTCTTAATCACGACTTTCCATACTATGGTACATTTTTATCTTGCCACCCTGAGCAGAAATCTTATTCTAGTGATGTTTTACAAAATGGTATTTGGACGCACCATTTAGTTGATGCACTAAAAGGCAATGTACCTGAGATCAAAAAAGGGAAATATATAACGGATGTTTGTATAAAAGAATACCTATCTAAATTCGTTGCTAAATACACCAAAGATGAACTTAATAAAGATCAAAACCCGAAAGCTATTCTTGATTCAGGTAATGAAAATGTGATTTTGGAAATAGTAGAAGTAGAATAAGTAATATATTTATACCTACTTACAGAAACTATACAAATTATATAAAATGCATAACAAACGCATGAACCAGATTTTCCTATGTCATAAATCCTGCTTTGTCTGCTTCGCAGGCAGGATTTCCGCCATTTACGGAAAACAGGTTATGCGGGCGTTAGGCGATACAATACCATATTTTTAGGGCAGTACCTTAAGGTGACAAATGGAAATATCTGAAGTTACAGGCTTGGTTGTTACTTGGTGGGAAATAGCCATCACGTACCTACCAAGCTGGGAGCAAACTAAATCGTTTTGCAATTCATCTTTCTTTACAGCTTTGGTCGGTTCACTCGCGGGCGCTTTTGCCGGTGCTTATGCTGCTCAACGTATTGCAGAGAGGAGCAAGTCTCGTGATGAGTTGACTAAAGAAATTAGAAATACAAATGCAGCGATTATGCTATCTTTCAATATATGTAACTCCCTGCTTGCATTAAAAAAACAACACGTAAAGCCACTTAAGGAAAACTTTGAAGATATTCGCAAAAAATTATTTGAACACAAACTGAAAAGAGAAACAGGGTTAATCGCAAAAGATGTCCTTTTTGATTTCATTGCCGACCTCCAAACCTTTCCTCTGCCGCAACTTCCAACCGCGCAAATACAGAAACAAGTCTTTGAACAGCTGACTGTCGGTGGCCGACCTCTCAGTATTGTTACATGTTTAGTTGAAGCTACAAGTTGGTTGAACAATAGTCTTGAGGAAAGAAACCAGCTAATTGAAATGTATAAAGCGACTAATGCCCCTGATAGCCAAGATTTCTCTCTGTTATACTTTGGCCTCCCAAACAAAAATGGTCATGTGCACCTCGAATATCCAAATTCGGTGGATTCCATAAGTAGCTATACCGATGATGGTATATTTTATAGCCATCTCCTCTGTAAGGACCTTAACGAGCACGGCATGGCTCTCGCTTCAACCTTCAAGAAAAGATTTCGAGACCCCACACCACAAATAAATAGTTCAGATTTTCAAAAAGCAAAAACAGCGGGCCTTTTGCCGCCAGATGATGCTTATGCAAAATGGTTAAGTTGTTTCATCAAATCGGAAGAAGCTAAATCCAAGCCCAAAAATCAAAACTGATGACGCCTAACCAATGCATACGCCAGACGCGAATAGGCTGTTTTAATTATATTTTTTCACCGGGCGCGCTGGTGATGCAAAACGTTGCACTTAGACAAGCTTGTGAACTTAACATTTCATGGCAGTTTTGATGGATACATTTGAAAATAATGCGTTGAAATTGAAGAAAAGGTAAGACCGCTATGGCAAAGAGTAAAACGAAAAAAGATACTGCACTGGCCGAACTGATTGCAGTAGCACCGCCTAATGCCCTTTCAGAGCTGATACTTAATCTGGCTGAAAACTCTCCTGAGATACGTCGAGAGTGCTTTGATTATTTAAAGGAAAATACAGCTGTTTCCAAAGTGCTTGGCCGCCAGTCGGAAGGGGAAGCCATCATGTCCATATGGGCTGAGCTGCTGCCGGATCTTGAGGATCTGGATGCGTATGGTGGCGGACCTTATGGGGTGGAAGACCAGGTGTGGGAATTGCTGTATGAAATTACTAAACGTCTGGCTTCAAAAAAGGTCGATGAAACGTATCGACGTGAAATTCTCGACTCTGTTCTACCGTTTATTAAAAGTAGCAATTCAGGGGCGGGCGATGCGCTGGATGAGCTTGCTTATGCTGCCTGCTATTCCGTTTCTGAATTGCGGTACCTTGCCGAAAGCCTGGAGGCTATGCATGATGACTGGCAAACACGCAATGCACGCAACATTTATCGGCAGATCGGGGACCATGATAAATATCTTGAGCTTCGGTTGAAGTATATGGAAGTTGGCGCTGATTACCATGATCTGGCTGGGTTTTACTGGGAAACAGGAGAGAAAAAAAAGTCGATTCAGATCGCCCAAAAAGGACTTAAGAAGGCAACAGGGCGGATGGATGAATTGCGAGAGTTTGTGGCCGAACGGGCGCAGGAGTCGGGTGACCGGACTACCTGGATCGAACTTCAGTTTGATCAGGCAACAGACAGTTTAACCCTTGATAAATACAAAAAATTCAAAAATGCGTGTAAGACAGAAGAATGGAAAGAGTCTGAACCCAGACTCCTAAAAAAAATGAAAGATACAGGAAAAACCGAGCAGATGAAAATTTACATGGATCGAAAGGAATACGATAGTGTTGTGAGTCTTTTGTCAAAGTGCCGTTATCCACAATACAATTGGGACAGCAATGCGGATGTACGCATCGCAAAAAAACTTGAAAAACGGTATCCTGAAAAAGTGCTTAAATGGTATCTTTCCGGCCTGGGTAATCTTTCTTCCAGCCAAAAACGAGACGAGTATGCGAGAAAGGCTGAGGTAATGGCTAAAGTTCGCCATATGATGGTTGACGTGATGAATGATGAAATTAGATGGAAAAAGCTGGCAGTCAAAGTCAAAAATGATAATCTCAGACGTCCGGCTTTTCAGCAGGAATTTGCCCATACTGTTCCGGAATGGGAGGCGATATAATAATGAACCAACGAGTTTATTTGTTAAAAATAGAGTTGCATGATATTGAACCGACAATCTGGCGACGTTTTGTGGTACCTGCAAACATTGCTTTGGACCGGTTGTATGATGTCATCCAGATTATCATGGGCTGGACCGACAGCCATCTGCATGAGTTTACCATCGAGAATAAGCGATACACGGAATACCCTGAGTCCAAAGAAGACGGGCTTGTGTGTGACAGATACTGTCTTGGAGATCTGATCAAAGAGAAAGGCCGCATCTTCCGTTATCTGTATGATTTCGGTGACTGTTGGGAGTTTATGAAATACCTCCGCTGGTCTCGAGACAGATATCAAAACTGGGGAGGAGTTGAATGAAGAAGGATAAAAACAAGCAACTTCAGCAGACCGGAAAAAAAGAGATTTCCATAGTTCGCTCTTCAGCGGCTGAATACCTGACCTTTGTTGCGGCCAATGGCAAAGGAGGTGTCGAAGCGATTTACTCGGATGAAAACATCTGGCTTACTCAAAAAATGATGGGCGTTCTCTATGATGTCGAGACACATACCATTAACTATCACCTGAAGAATGTGTTTTCCGATAGTGAATTAGAAGAGAATTCAGTTATTCGAAATTTTCGAATAACTGCGGTGGACAATAAAAATTATAATACCAAACATTACAATCTTTCGGCTATCATTGCCATAGGTTACAAGGTCAACTCAGAACGCGCCGTACAGTTCCGCAAATGGGCGACAACGATTATTCAGGAGTTCACCATCAAAGGCTACACAATGGATGATGAACGTCTAAAAAATGATGGTTCTGTCCTTGGCAAACAATATTTTGAAGAGCAATTGCAACGTATCCGGGAAATTCGTCTGAGTGAGCGTAAGTTCTATCAGAAAATTACCGATATCTATACCACGTCCATTGATTATGATCTAACGGCTCAAGCCACGAAGCGTTTTTTTGCGATGGTACAAAACAAACTGCATTGGGCAATCCATGGCCAGACAGCTGCGGAAGTGATCATAGACCGCGCGGATCATAAAAAAGACAATATGGGACTGGCCACCTGGAAAGACGCGCCAAAAGGTAAAATTCAAAAATTCGATGTCAGCGTAGCCAAAAACTATCTGTCCGAAAATGAAATGGCGCAATTACAGCGATTGGTCTCTGCCTACCTTGACGTTGCGGAAGATATGGCACTGAGAAAGATCCCGATGACGATGCAAGATTGGGAAAAACGCCTCAACCGCTTCATCGAAGCGACAGACCGGGAAATTCTGCAGGACGCAGGAAAAGTCACAGCAGAAATTGCCAAGGCCCATGCCGAAAGTGAATTTGAAAAATACCGCATCATTCAGGATTGCTTATTTGAAAGTGATTTCGACCGGATGATCAAGCAGTTGGAACAGAAAAATGAAGATAAAGAATAGAAATTATCAAGCATGAGACCGGGGTACAGCAATACAGAATTTTAACAACCAAATGAACAAGGCAAGCCGGTTATTTGGGGGTTAATAATTAAGTGAGTATCCTTTGATAACAGGATCTGTCGCAGATTTTTGGTCAATTGTGGAGTGTCCCTTGCCAATCTGTTGGCAGGGCGTTATTTTATATTAGGTGGTAATCTAAAATAAGAAAACTGTTAATTCAAAAATTGAAATAAAAATATGAACAGAGATCTGCAAGGCCAATATCTATGATCGAGGGCACTCAATCATCACTCTCAGACCTCCATATAATATTTAAAAAATAGCCGCTCTCTCAATTAAATAAGCGGCTATTTGATACAGGCTTATTTGTTGCTGGGGAAAGTAAACACTGCACCCTCACGCACCCCTGCAGAGGGCCAGCGCTGGGTGATGGTTTTACGCCGGGTAAAGAAATGGATTGAATCCTTACCATACATACCATGAGCTCCAAAACTTGACCGCTTCCACCCACCAAAACTGTGATAGGCCACTGGCACAGGAAGGGGGACATTGATACCGACCATTCCAACTTTGATGTGGGTACCAAAATAACGTGCGGCCTCGCCGTCCCGGGTAAATAAACAGGTACCATTACCATATTCGTGGGCATTAATCAGATCCATGGCTTCCTGTTGGTTTCTCACACGAACCACCACCAGAACAGGTCCAAAGATTTCATCCTGATAAATTTTCATATCCGGCGTGACGTTGTCAAACAGGCAGCCGCCAAGAAAATAACCGTTTTCATATCCTTCAATAGAAAGATTACGGCCGTCAACCACCAGGTCAGCGCCCTCTTCTATTCCGAGGTCCACATACCCTTTTACCTTGGCAAAATGCTCTTTTGTCACCAAAGGCCCCATGTCATTGGCCGCATTGTCCCCGGGCCCGATTTTCATTTTGCTAAGTTCTGCCTTAATTTTTTCGACAAAGGCATCCCCAGCCTCATCTCCGATGGTTACGGCTACGGGTACTGCCATACAGCGTTCGCCACAGGAGCCGAAAGCAGCCCCCATCATCGCAGAAACGGCATTGTCCATATCGGCATCCGGCATGATAATGGCATGGTTTTTAGCCCCGCCAAGGGCCTGGACTCTCTTGCCGTTGGCACAACCTGTGGTATAGATGTATTCAGCAATGGGGGTGGACCCCACAAAACTCACTGACTGAATCCGGGGGTCGGTCAACAGGGTGTCAACTGCTTCTTTGTCGCCATTGACAATATTAACAACCCCATCGGGAAGTCCGGCCTCCTTCAAGAGCTCAACGACCCGGTAAATGGAACTGGGGTCCCTCTCCGAGGGTTTGAGGACAAAAGTATTGCCGCAGGCAATGGCAGGAATCATCATCCAAAACGGCACCATAACAGGAAAATTGAAGGGGGTTATTCCGGCACAGACACCCAGGGCTTGCCGCTCGGACCAACTATCGATACCCGTACCCACATCCTTGGTATGCTCACCTTTGAGGAGTTCGGGCACACCACACATGAATTCCACCACCTCAACAGCCCGCAGAAACTCCCCATGGGAATCATTCAGTACCTTGCCATGTTCCTGGGTCATCAGCAGGTCGATCTCTTCTGCATGTTCGTCCAGAAGCACCTTGTAACGAAACAGTATTTGTGCCCGTTTTGCCGGAGCGGTATCTCTCCATTTTGGAAAAGCTGCCTCGGCTGCCGCAATGGCCACTTCCACAGTGGCTTTTGAGGCCAAGGCAACCTGTTTGGTTATTTCACCCGTGGCTGGATTATATACATCACCAACACGTGTGCCCGGATCAACAAATTGCCTACCATTGATGAAATGTTCAACTTTCTGCGTCATCTTTTTTGACCTCCACTTTTTCTTGTCCAATAATTTTTATGGGGTAACTCGAAGGATTTCTGCTACAATTTAAAACTTAGACTACCCATTTGATGCAACCGTTTGGGCAAGCATCGATCTCATCCTGGATCTCATCTTCAGGCGCACCCGATAGGTTATGCACTTCAGCAAGGTTGTTATCATCCATTCTGAATACATCTGAAAGATCGGAACAAGAAGCACAGCCTGCACAATTATCTTTATCAATATACAATTCTTTGGCCATCATATTTTCCTATTAAATCTTTTGTGATCATAATACGGGATGGTGGGAAACTTGCCTGTAAGACAATAATTCTTGTAACTACAAGCAAGTTTCCATTCTCAACTCTTATAAGCATTAATAAATCATTTAATTATGCGGTTTCCCAAAAGACAATATCTTCCAAGGATTTTCTTGGCCGGGGAGCAGGGTCTTCACCTGGATATCCGATTGGAAGTAAATCATGCACGAACCAGTCCTTTGGAAGGTCTAAATATTCTGCAACACCATCACAATCTGTTGCACCTACCCAACAGGAACCAAGACCCTGGTTAACTGCCTCAAACGTCATGTAAGAAATAGCGATCATGACTTGTTCACCGGCTTTTGTTTCCATGATCTCTTTGCCCTTAAGGTAGGGGGCAAACATCGGGCTTTCCATTACCGCATTGTCCAAAAAATCAACGGTCCAATCAAAGCCGTCAACATCCATAACGGATTTCAATGCGGCCCTTTGCAATTTTTTGGAAAAATCTCCGGCAACGCCACAGCAGACGATGACGGCAGGAGAATTGGCAACAGTATCCTGACCACCTGACAGCTCTCCCAGTTTTAGGATTTTTTCTCTGTCCTGGACTACGATGAAGCGCCAAGGCTGAACATTTCCCCAGGAAGGAGCCCGTCTGGCTGCGTCCAATACCTTTTCAATTTTTTCTTTTTCGACAGGTTTGTTTTCTTCCCACACTCTGATGCTTACCCTTTTAACGATCATTTGTTCGAGATCCATAAATTCCTCCAAATAAGAGTTGTGTGTTAAGGCGAAATGGAGCCATTTCGTTAATTACGAGAAAAATATTCGCCTATGTTCGTTACCACTTTACCCACGGCAAGGTGGTAATTATCGAAATGTTCAAAAAAGTGCATCAATTCAAGCCAGGCCAAATAAATACCATCGCAGGTGCAGTATCAAGAATTCCATATTTGCATCACATATATTCACTACCTATTAATTGGTAGGGTCGTTGATGCAAAAAAAACCACATCTATGTTGACCTGTGTTTACCTTTCCATGTAGGCATTAATAGTCTTATATGTGGATCTTTTACAAAAAATACCTATCAGTAGGCAGGGAGATTGTCAATAAAAAAATGAAGCCCATGGGTGCTTTTTGGGGGTTGACTATTAAGCGACCTATTGATAGGTAAGTTCACATGAACGATACACGAATTAAAATTCTTGATATTGCAAAGGATCTCATCCATCGCGTTGGGATCAACGCCATGAGCTATCAACACATCAGTGATGCCGTTGGTATCCGAAAGGCCAGTATTCATCATCATTTTCCCAAAAAAGAAAATCTAATTGAAGAATTGTTAAAGCAATGTCAGGTATCTTACGGTAACAATTACCAACATATCGTTGAGGGACCTGAACTTGCCCCGCAAAAATTAAGACAACTCGCAGGTGCTTTCAAAGATGGTCTGCAAAAGGAACAACTTTGTTTGGTCGGAGCCATTAGTACTGATCTAAACACCCTTCAAAGCCGTTCATGCAGCATCCTTGAAGAAACGATTCAGAATACGGTAGATATATTCGCAGTCACATTCAAGCAAGGGCAGGAAGAGGGGTCACTATCTTTCACGGGCACAGTTGAAGAATCGGCCTACGCATTTTTTTCTTTTCTTGTGGGGATGCAGATTGTTGCACGAGTTAATGGTGGTGTAAAAGCCTTCCAACATGCAACGGAAGTAATAATCTCCGGTTTGGAAAAATAACATTTTTTTCAAGAGTCAAGTCACTATAATTTATCTTTTCCAAGGATCAGACTTTTGGGAAGCTTGCTATAAAGATCTTCCTTAAAAAAAATGGACATAAATTAAGCTTTTTTTTGTTTGCCTCGGATCTTTATATTTTTCCGAGTCCTGATAATGGTGCCAAAGGCTGAAATTAGGTTTATCTGAAAAGAGCCAGGGCGTTCTCTCCCAACACCTTTTTTTTATGGGCCGCTGTCATGGCGGATTTATCCATGTCTGCGTAATACCGATCCGGTGTCAGCAGAGGGAAATCCGTGCCAAATAATACCTTGTCAATGACGCCGGCCTGTACGGCCATATCATAGATTTCAGGGTCATAGAGAAAGACGGATGCAGCCGTATCATACCAGACATTTTTCAGGCTTTCCTTAACCTGCTTTTTCATGACATGGTAGAAAAAAATCCCTCCACCCCAATGGGCCAGGATGAGTTTGTTATCGGGAAATGCTTTTGTCAGGGTATCAATCTGCTCCAGGGTGACCGGGGTCTTGCCCGGATAGGAATGGCCCACGGGTTCATTGGTGTGGATCATGCACGGACGGTTGCCGTTGTCCTTCAAGGCTGCCATGACTGGTTCCAGAAGTCTTATGGCCGTTGCATCAATACCGGAAAGATAAAAGGCCAGTTCTCCCACACCAGAAAGCCCCGCTTTCAGACAGCGGATCGCCTCATCGGCCGCACCTTCCCAGGCCAGATCAAAACAGGCAAGCCCCTGTATCCTGTCTGGATGGGCCTGAACCGCTTCAAGTATATAATCATTGTTTTTTCTGGCAGTGTCCGGGTTTCTCCAGGGGAACCCAAGGACCATGGAAATATCCACCCCGTGGATGTCCATGGTGTCGATCAGTTCGGCGGTTGTGGAAATCTTTGCCCTGGGTGAGTTATAGAGCAATTTGAATTCAGGCTCTCTTTCAAAAAACAGGGATCGGTCGTTTCTGACCGTTTCTGGAAAAAGATGGGTATGGGAATCAATTATCATGGGATCGGCATCCTCAAAAGCATCTGGTGAATAGATATTGAAAAAATATAGATGGCAATATATACTAAAACTTTTATTTAGACAAGATAAGTGAAACAAGGGTCAGAGGCAAGGGGCAAAAGCAAGGATGAAATATTACCCGATTTTTTTGGATGTAACGGCGCGTGACTGCCTGGTGGTTGGGGGGGGAGACGTGGGCTATCGAAAAGCCATTGGGCTATCCCGATCCAATGCCAGGGTGCGGGTGATCAGTGAGGCGTTTTCCCTTAAGTTTGAGACAAACGATGGCCTTTCTCTTACCTGCAAATCCTATGAACCATCGGATCTGGATAATGCCTTTCTGGTGTTTGCGGCCACCAACAACCGGGGGTTGAACAAACAGATTCAGGCAGACGCAAAAATCAGGGATATCTTGTGTAACATTGTGGATGCCCCGGACCGGTCTGATTTTATTCTCCCTTCAGTGGTGGAAAGGGGGGACTTGGTATGTGCTGTTTCTACATCGGGTGCAAGTCCGGCTCTCGCCAAAAAAATCCGCAGGGATCTTGAGCAGAAGTTTGGTCCGGAATATGGGGACTTCCTCGTGCTCATGGGTAATGTCCGTAAAAAACTGCTGGAAAGGGGCCATGACCCCAAGGCCCATAAAAAAATATTCACGTCGTTAGTCGAAAAAAAAATACCGGATCTGATTATAGCCGGGGATGAACTAAATATTGATGCGGTTCTGCTTGAACTGCTCGGGCCAGGATTTGATTATAAAAGCCTTGTACAGGAGCAATAAATGGAACACCAATTGGCCTATGCCAGTATTATGTTGCAATTAGCAACCTTGTTATATCTTTTCAGCATGGCAGGGTATCTGTTTTTTCTGTTTGACCAAAAGGACAGAATTCAGAAAATCTCTTTTTATCTGGTGTCAGCCGGGGTGGGGGTTCATTTTGTCAGCATTCTTCTAACAGGGATTACCACAAAGGATCTGCCGGTCCAGAACATGGTGCAGAGCCTTTCCTTTGCAGGGTTTGCCTTTGGCAGCATGTTTTTATATTTCCAGTATAAATTTAATCTTAAAATTTTAGGTGTTTTTGCGGCCACCCTATTGTCCATCCTGATGATAGCGGTGATGCTGATACCCGACACTCCTTTAGCCGCCAATGAGACCCTCCGGGGATTCTGGTTTGTTGCCCACATTGTTCTGGTGTTTACAGGGGACGCAGCTCTGGGCCTTGCCTGTGGTGCAGGGATTCTTTATCTGCTCCAGGAAAAAGGAATCCGAAGCAAAAACCCGGGATTTTTCTTTAAGCGGCTGCCCTCCCTGGATTTTCTGGACAATGTCAGTTATACCTGTATGACCACCGGTTTTGCACTGCTGACGTTTGGCTTGATTACCGGATTTATCTATGCAAAGGCCATATGGGGGCAGTTCTGGAGTTGGGATTTTAAAGAGGTTTTCTCCATTGGCACCTGGTTGCTCTATGCCACCTTGCTGCATTTTCGATTCCATTCCGGGTGGCGGGGACGAAAATCTGCCATCATGACAATTGTCGGGTTTGTGATCATTATTTTCACCTTTCTGGGAGTCAATATCTTTCTGGGCGGGCATCACCAGAATTTTACCAAATAGCGAAAGAAACATGTCAAAAATATTTTTAATCGGTGCAAATCATAAAACAGCCCCTGTGGAACTTCGGGAGAAATTGTCCTTTACAGAAGAGGAGACCCTCGGGGCCCTTGAATTCTTAAAAACTTCACCTGGGATCAAGGAAGGGCTTGTCTTTTCAACCTGTAACCGAACCGAAATCGTGTATATCCCTGAACAAGAGGATCATATCGAGGCCATTATTGAGTTTATTGCCCTTCATAAAAAAATAGCGGTATCCGAGTTTCGGTCCGCCCTTTACATCCTCGAGGGAGATGAGGCCATCCGTCATATGTTCCAGGTCTCTTCCAGCCTGGATTCCATGATGGTGGGGGAACCCCAGATTTTGGGTCAGATCAAGAAGGCCTATAAAATTGCCGTGGCAGAAGGCGCTTCCGGGGTGTTGCTCAATCGGATGATGCATAAATCCTTTTCCGTTGCCAAACGGGTGAGAAAGGAGACCGGTATCGGGGACAATGCGGTTTCCATCTCCTATGCCGCCATCGAGCTTGCCAATAAAATTTTTGGCGATCTTGCAAGTAAACGGGTGATGCTGCTGGGTGCAGGAGAGATGGCGGAACTTGCCGTGGAGCATTTGATGTCACATAATGTGAAGCAGATCATTGTGGCGAACCGGACCTTTAAAAATGCCCTGGCCCTTGCCCAGAAATTTAACGGCCAGGCGGTCCAGTTTGAAGAGAGGGAAGCGGCACTAAAAGATGTGGACATTATTATCAGCTCAACCGGTGCCACCCAATATGTTTTGACCCAGGAACAGGTGAAGCGGGCCATGAAAAAACGAAACCACAACACCTTGTTTTTTATTGATATTGCCGTACCCAGGGATATTGACCCGGCTATTAATAAGGTTTCCAATGCCTATGTCTATGATATTGATGATTTAAAGAGCATCGTTGAAACCAATATCGCCCAGCGGGAACAGGAGACTATCAAAGCGGAACGCTTTGTAGAGGAAGCAGTGCTCACCTTTCGAAAATGGATGGATGGTCTTTCCATTGTTCCCACCATCAAGGCCATCAATGATAAGATGACCCGTATCGTGGAAATGGAATTTAATAAAACCATCTCTTCTCTATCTCATTTGTCCCGGGAAGATATTGAAGCGATCCGGCGCATGACCCAGGCCATTGCCACAAGAACCATCCATGATCCCATCCTGTTTTTAAGAAACACCGGGGATCATCGAGATGATTCCCTCTATTTGAATGTCACCCGGCAATTGTTTGACCTGGATATCCCGGAAGAGGATTAGGAGTTTGTTAAAAAAGATGAAATGATCGGGGGAACCTCTTTGCTTGCACTTGCCAATCTTTATTTTTCAAAAAAGGAGAGTTAAGAGGGTATCAATATTCCTTGCAAATCTTATACAAGTTGGTGTATTAAATTCTTTACTTTGTAAAATGAGTTGGTATAATAATTGTTTCTGGTGTTCAAGTGCATTTAAATGAAGGACGATGATTATGAAAAAACAAGATCTGGAATTTTTTAAAACGCTTTTGACGAGAAGGCTTGAAGAACTGCTTTCCCATGCAGACGGTACCGTTACTGGGATGACCCAGCCCATTGAAAATTTTGCCGACCCCACGGATCGAGCCTCCCATGAGGCAGAAAGAAGTTTTGAGCTTCGCATCCGGGATCGTGAGC
>JAFLJU010000526.1 GCA_022712835.1 Desulfobacteraceae bacterium | reverse complement strand
TTATAACCGCAGGAAATAACAGGGATAATATTGAGTGAAATTTTTTCTTTGTGTCATTGGCATGGTCATGATTGTTGAGGGGCTTCCCTATTTTGCCTTTCCAGACAAAATGAAGGCAACGGTTCAAATGATCCTCACCCTGGATACTGCCATTCTCAGACGATTTGGTTTTTTTCTGATGATCGCGGGTCTTGGACTTGTTTACCTTGCCATGGGAGTAAATTAATGTATCTATTGTCTGACTATGACTATGATCTGCCCGAACAGCAGATTGCCCAGGTGCCTTGCCAAGACAGAAGCGGGTCCAGATTGTTGCACATTAACCGGAAAGAGAATCTGTTGAACCATTGTCGGTTTTTTGATCTTGCAAATTTGCTGGTGCCCGGTGATTTGCTGGTGGTGAACAATACCCGGGTGATTCCGGCAAGGCTTTTGGGAAAAAAAGAGACCGGTGGCCGGGTGGAAGTAATGATCATTGATTACGCGGCGGGTGTGAAACATCTTGAGAGCACGGGTTTTTTTCAATGTGGTTGTCTGATTAAAGCGTCTAAAAGCCCCCGGGTGGGTGCAATCTTACATTTGGGGGAGGGGATAAAGGCCGAAGTGATGCAGGTGCAGCAATATATCTCCCAGGTTCGATTCTTTGGGGGGCAAGATTTCATCACCGCCTTAAAAGCCTTTGGACAAATTCCCCTGCCACCCTATATAAAACGAAATGAGACAGATGGGGATCTGACCCTGGACAACCAGAGTTATCAAACCGTCTATGCCGAAACAGAAGGGGCGGTGGCAGCCCCAACGGCAGGTCTCCATTTTACAAAACCCCTCATGACGGAACTTGAAACAAAGGGAGTTCAATTTGCCAATATCACTCTTCATGTGGGGTATGGTACCTTTGTCCCGGTCCGGGTGGATGATATCCGTGAGCACCAGATCCATTCTGAATATTATTCGGTGTCGCCCCAGGCCGCGGATATTATTAACCGGGCCAAGCGTGAGAACAGGCGGGTGATCGCGGTGGGAACCACCTCGGTCAGAACCCTTGAGTATTTGTCAGATGACAAGGGGTGTGTGAGTCCCGGTGTGGGCAATTGTGATTTGTTTATCTATCCGGGGTATACCTTTAAATGTGTGGATGCCATGGTGACCAATTTCCATCTGCCCAAGTCCACGCTGTTGATGCTGGTGTCGGCATTTTATTCCAGGGACAAAATGATACAGGCGTATGAGACAGCCATTGCTGAAGATTATCGATTTTTCAGTTATGGTGATGCCATGCTGATTGAATGAAACGTTAAGGACATTAAATAACCTATTATGCTATCGTTTGAATTATTAAAAGAATCAAGGGAAACCTCCGGGTCCCAAAGTTGCCGGGCCCGCCTGGGACACATAAAAACAGACCATGGGTCCATTCAGACACCCATTTTCATGCCGGTTGGCACCCAGGGCGCCGTAAAAGCGATTTCCAAAGAAGATCTGGACCATTGTGGTGCCCAGATTATTTTGGGCAACACCTATCATCTGTATTTAAGGCCGGGGCCTGAAGTGATGGAACACATGGGGGGGCTCCATGAATTTTCCGGTTGGAAAAAACCCATGTTAACCGATTCCGGGGGGTTTCAGTTTTTTTCCCTGGCCAAACTGTCCAAATTCACCGATGAGGGGGTTAAATTTCAGTCCCACATTGACGGGTCCCGCCATTTTTTCTCACCGGAAAAGGCCGTTGAGATCCAATTGACATTGGGGTCGGATATCATGATGTCCCTGGACTGGTGCATGGGACATCCTGCCACAAAAGCTCAGACCATGGAAGCCTTGAACAAAACCACCAACTGGGCCCAAAGAGGCTATGATTTCTGGCAGGAAAAAGGGGGGAAGAACAATCTTTTTGGGATTGTCCAGGGAGGGATGTTCAAGCAGTTAAGAACCCTGTCCGCAGAGCAGCTTACCCAAATCGATTTTCCCGGATTTGCCATTGGTGGACTTTCGGTGGGGGAACCCACCGAGCTTATGTATGAGATGGCAGACCATACCCTGCCGCTTTTGCCAAGGGAAAAGCCCCGGTATATCATGGGGGTGGGCACCCCTGAAAATCTGGTGACGCTTGTGGAAATGGGGTGCGATATGTTTGATTGTGTGATGCCATCCCGCAACGCCAGAAACGGTCAGTTGTTCACATCAACGGGAACCATTAATATTTATAATGCAAAATTTAAAATGGACAAAGGACCCATTGATGAGGCCTGCCAATGTTATACCTGTCAAAATTATTCAAGGGGGTATCTTCGGCACCTGTACAAGTCCCGTGAGCTTTTGGCCTATCGGTTGAATACCATCCATAATCTTTATTATTACCTTGATCTCATGGCCAAAATGCGTCATGCCATAGGGCAGGATCAGTTTTTGGAATTTAAAAAAGATTTTTTCGCAAAAAGGAGAAAGTGATTTATGCATGAAATGGGCATTGCCGAAGAATTGGTAAAAATAGCAATGGATGCAATCCCGGAAGATATGGATGACCCTAAGGTGGCTATTCTCAATTTGAGAATCGGAAAATTGGCTTCCGTGGTGGAGCACAGCCTGACCTTTTGCATTGAAATCATCACCAAGGACACTCCTTTGGAAAATGTGAAGCTTGTGATCGAGTCGGTTCCGGTTAAAATCCATTGTAAGGTTTGCCATCAAGAGTGGGAAGTGGATACCCCTATGTTTAAATGTCCGGATTGTGAAAAGGGGGAGGTGGAAATGATTTCCGGAAGAGAAATTGAGATCACTTCCTTGGAATTGGCAGATGCGTAATTAAAAAAAGGAAAGAACCATGGAAATAAATATTCAAAAACGAATACTTGAAAAAAACGAAACAGACGCAGACCGCAACAGGGCATACTTTAAAGAAAATAATGTGTTCGTCCTGAACATGATGTCATCCCCGGGGTCGGGGAAAACCGAAACCCTGTGCAAAACCCTGGTTCATTTGATGCCGGAAATAAGGGTAGGAGTGATTGTGGGGGATGTCTGCACCACCAATGATGCAGACAGGCTTGCCGTCACCAATGCCAAGGTCACCCAGATCAATACCGATCAGTTTGGCGGGGATTGTCATCTGGCAGCTCATCTTATCGAGTCTTCAGCCAAGGGTTTGGGATGCGATGATCTTGATTTGCTCATTGTGGAAAATATTGGCAATCTGGTATGCCCGGCGGAATTTGACATTGGCGAAGATGCAAGAGCGGTTGTCCTGAGTGTGACAGAAGGTGAAGACAAACCTTTAAAATATCCTCTCATGTTCCAGGTGGCCGATATTGCCATTTTGAACAAGGTGGATTTGTTGCCCTATCTTGATTTGGATGTGGCTCTGGCCGTGGACAACATGAAAAAAGTTCACCCTGGCATGCCCGTGTTTGAGCTTTCTGCTAAAACAGAAGAGGGATTTGAACCCTGGCTTGCATGGCTAAGGGAAAAGGTAAAAGAAAAAACAGCCAGATAATACAGCCAGATAATACAGCCAGATAAAATAGCTATATAAAATAGGGAGAAACCCATGGAAAAAAAACGAGCCGTTTTTGCCGGTACCTGGTATCCCGGCACGTCTAAGGAGTGCGAAACCGCCATCCAGCAATACCTTGGGGAGGGCCAGGGAAAACTGGATGGGGATTTTGTCGGCGGAGTTGTTCCCCATGCCGGCTGGCATTTTTCCGGTAGTATCGCCGCCAGGGTGATCGCTTCTCTTGTTCCCGGAGGGGATTTTGACATTGATACCATCCTTTTGTTTGGCGCCCATATGCACCGGCAATCTGAACCCTTTATCATGACCCATGGAATGATTGAGACTCCCTTTGGGGATATTGAGGTGGACCAGGCATTGACGGATAATATTGCCGCTGGTGTCGGTATCCGGAAACGATCTCCTGAAAAATTTCCCGATGAAAATACATTGGAACTGCAATATCCCTTTATTAAATATTTTTTCCCCCAAGCTAAAATTGTGGTGGCTGGGGTGCCGCCCAATGGTCTTGCCGCCATCATCGGGGGCATGGCCGCACAAGAAGCAAAAAAACTTTCCCGCCATATACGGATCATCGGTTCCACGGATATGACCCATTACGGGCCTGATTTCGGGTTTACCCCGGCAGGCTGTGGGCAAAAGGCAGTTGATTGGGTGTCAATGGAAAATGACCGGAACGCTATCCGGGCAATGACGGATATGGATGTGAATCGTGTTCTATCCCAGGGAGGGGAACATAAAAACATGTGCTGTCCGGGAGCGGTTGCTGCAACCCTGGCTGCTTGCAAAAAAAATGGCGCAGTCAAGGCAATTGAGCTTGACTACGCCACCAGTTTTGAACGCTCGGGGTCGGACAGTTTTGTGGGATATTCAGGACTTGTTTATGGCCGGGCCTGAATAAGCGCGACAGCCTCTCTGATCCGTTCAATTGTTTTGCCCTGGCCCAGGGCCAGCAACATCTCAAATATACCGGGGCTTACGGTGGTGCCGGTGATGGCCACCCGTAAGGGTTGGGCAATTTTGCCAAACCCTATGTTCGTCTCTTCCATGATCTGTTTGAACAGATTCTCAAGATTTTCCTGGGTATAGTCGGAAAGTGCTTCTATGGCATTTGCCGCATTGTTAAGCATGTCCGCCATTTCCGGTGTAAGAAATTTGTTACTAGCCTTTTCATCGAACTCAATTTTATCCTTATAATAAAAAACAGCTGCCCTGGCCATTTCAACCAGGGTTTTGCTCCTGGGTTGAAGGGTTTCAATCACGCCCTGGGTAAAGGCATCATTTTCAGCCTGGATGCCAAGGGCATCTAAGTGAAACAACAAATGCTCTCCTAATTGCTCCGGGGATTTGGCCTGGATATGTTTGGCGTTCAATGCCAGAAGCTTGTCCCTATCAAACATGGAAGCAGACCGGCCCAGGTGTTCCAGATCAAATTTTTCAATCAGGTCCTCTCTTTCAAAAAATTCCTGATCCCCATGGGACCACCCTAAGCGGACCAGATAATTGATCATGGCATCGGCCAGAAATCCCATTTTCTGGTATTCTCCCACGGACATGGCGCCATGGCGCTTGCTCAGACGAGCCTTGTCCGCCCCGAGTACCATGGGAACGTGGCCAAATACAGGCAAATCCGCCCCCAGGGCCTGGTAGATCAATATCTGTTTCGGGGTGTTGACCAGGTGGTCATCCCCCCGGATAACGGTGTTGATATTCATGGTCAAATCATCCACCACAACGGCCAAGTTATACATGGCAACCCCCGTGCTTCGCTGGATGATGAAATCATCTATTTCACTATTTTGAAAGGCGGTATTTCCCTTGACCACGTCCTCAACCACGGTGACCCCGGTATCCGGGGTTTTTAATCTGACCACGGTGTTGCTATCCTTGGTAAGCTTGCGGTTCCGGCAACGGCCGTTGTATTGTGGATTTTTACCGTTTGCCTTGGCCTCTTCCCGCATGGCATTGACCTCGTCGGGTGTGCAGGAACAATAATAGGCATGGCCCGATTCCACCAATTTTTCGATATGGGCGTTGTAAATATCATATCGCTGGGTCTGGAAATAGGGTCCTTCATCCCAGTCGATTCCCAGCCATTTCAAGGACGTAAGGATAGCGGTGACCGATTCTTCAGTGGATCTTGCCTCGTCTGTGTCTTCTATTCTTAAAACAAATTTTCCCTTGGTTTTTCTGGCATACAGCCAGTTGAACAATGCGGTTCTGGCACCACCGATGTGAAGGTAGCCACTGGGGGAGGGGGGAAACCGTGTAATGATTGTGTCCATATGTTCTCCAAAATTTAAAAAATTTTATCTGTAAATTCGAGCGTTTAAGTATCACAAAACCAGTCATTGGGCAATAGGAAGAAGACGAAAACCTGGTGGTTGAATCTTTAATGTCTTGACAGTTTTTCCAAATTGGAGTAGATATGTTTGTTTTATGTGTTTAGCGGCAGGTGAGAGTAATTAAAGTAAAATAACAAGCAAAATAAAATAGTTAGGAGAGAACAATGGCAGTACCAAAGCAAAAGAACTCCAAGGCAAGAGGCCGGAAAAGAAGAACACACTACAAACTTTCCGCACCGACAATCTCAACCTGTTCGGAATGTCAGGAACCCAAGCTCCCTCATACGGCCTGTCCTGAGTGCGGTGTCTACAAGGGAAGAACTATTAAAGCCAAAGCAGACGAAGAATAAAAATAGCCAAAAGGAGTCTATGTCTTGACTATTGAAACCAAAGTAAGGAAAGTGATCGCAGAAAAGATTCCTGATATTGATATAGAAGATGTGCTGCCAGAGGCCTCTTTGATTGAAGATCTCGGCGCAGACTCTTTGACAATTGTCGAACTTGTCATGTCCATGGAAGAAATTTTTGACATCGAAATCGATGATGACGCTGCAGAAACGCTTGCAACCGTCCAGGATATCATCGATTTTATCAAAACAAAATCTTAATCCAAGGAAGAGACAGGAATGGAACAAGACAATGCCATTATTATCGGCAGTGATCATGCGGCTTTTGGGCTAAAAGAAAAGATCAAAAGCCTTCTCCTCAGCAAGGGGTATCGGGTTGAAGATGCCGGTGCGCACAGTGAGGCATCGGTAAGTTACGTGGATTACGGGAAGAAGGTGGCCTCTGCTGTTTCCAGCGGTCAGTTTTCCCGGGGGATTCTGCTTTGCGGCACGGGTCTTGGTATGTCCATGGTGGCCAATCGGTTTCCCAAAGTTCGGGCAGCGCTGTGTTCCGACGTATTCTCAGCCCAACTGAGCCGAATTCATAATGATGCCAATATTCTGGTGATGGGCGGGCGTATTATTGGTGATGTGCTGGCCTTTGAACTAGTGCGGACATGGCTTGAGACTGAATTTGAGGGGGGAAGGCATCTGGATCGAATCCAGTGTATTGATCTATAGGATTTTAGATACCAGATGCGGTTCACCCTTTGCTATAGCTGCAATGCTTTTGTGCTAACGGCAATGTCTTTGTGATAACTGCAATCTTTTAAGATGGGAATCCTGGATTTCAGGAGGAATGTTTGTATGGGATATATTGAGACAAGTGATCTGGAAATAGCCAAGATCATCGAAAAGGAATCGGTTCGCCAGGAGTATGGGTTGAACCTCATCGCTTCTGAAAACACCGTAAGCCCCGCCGTGATGGAGGCCCAGGGTTCCATCCTAACCAATAAATATGCGGAAGGTTATCCTTCCCGGCGGTATTACGGGGGGTGCGAGTTTGTTGATCAGGCCGAAGAGCTGGCCATAGAAAGGGTGAAGCGACTTTTTGGTGTTGAATATGCCAATGTCCAGCCCCATTCTGGATCCCAGGCCAACATGGGGGTTTATTTCGGGTTTTTAAATCCCGGAGATCGGGTTCTGGCCATGGATCTTTCCCATGGGGGGCATCTTACCCATGGTGCCAAGGTGAGTTTTTCCGGTAAATTATATGACTTTTCCCATTATGGGCTTTCCCAGGATACCCAGATGATTGATCTGAATCAGGTGGAGACCCTTGCCAAAAAAAATAAACCCAAGATGATTGTGGCCGGTGCCAGTGCCTATCCCCGGATTATCGATTTTAAGGGGTTTTCAGAAATTGCCGCTTCCGTGGGTGCCATTTTTATGGTGGATATGGCCCATATAGCAGGTCTTGTGGCAGGTGGTGTTCATCCGTCTCCTGTCGGGTTTGCCGATGTGATAACTTCAACCACCCACAAAACCCTGCGGGGTCCCCGGGGCGGATTGATCCTTTCTTCTGAAAAATACGGTAAGCAGATCGGCAGCCAGATTTTTCCCGGTATCCAGGGAGGTCCCTTGATGCATGTGATCGCTGCCAAGGCAGTGGCCTTGAAAGAGGCACTTGCACCTACCTTTGTGGAATACCAAAAACAGGTGATTAAAAATGGTGCGGTTCTGGCCACCGTTCTTATGGAACGAGGCTATAAGCTTATTTCCAATGGAACGGATAATCATCTGGTGTTGGTGGATTTCAGCCAAAGGGATATTTCCGGAAAAGAAGCTGAAGAAAGACTGGGCCGGGCCAATATCACGGTGAATAAAAATACAGTACCCAATGAAACTCGTTCTCCCTTTGTCACTTCCGGTATCCGTATTGGTGTGCCTCTGGTGACCTCCCGGGGTATGGGACAGGAGGCTGTCCAAAAAATTGCCCAGTATATCTGTGATATCCTGGATGACGAAGCCAATGTGGAGCCGACAGCTGCCAAAGTCAAAGATCTTTGCAGCCAGTATCCCCTTTATGCCAAGATTCCCAAATGAGAATAGTTTTCCTAGGAAACAAAAAGATATGACCTCTAATTCTTCCCAAAGACCTTCCTGGCATGAATATTTCATGGGCATCACAGATCTTGTGGCAAGCCGATCCACCTGTACCCGGCGGAAAGTCGGGGCCGTGCTTGTAAAAGAAAAGAGACTTTTGTGTTCCGGGTATAATGGAGCGCCTGCCAATGTTCCCCATTGCAAGGAAACCGGTTGCCTCCGGGAACAGCTCAATGTCCCTTCCGGGGAGAAACATGAATTGTGCCGGGGGGTCCATGCCGAACAAAATGCGATTATCCAGGCCGCTTACCATGGAATATCCGTGAGTGGTTCTGTATTATATTGCACCACTCAGCCCTGTTCCATTTGTGCCAAAATGATTATTAATGCCGGAATCAAAACAGTCTATTTTAAGGAAGGGTATGATGATCCTTTGTCCCTGGAAATGTTTGATCAGGCAAAAGTGGATCTTGTTCAGCTTTAATTATTGGTTTTAAATATTAGCTTTAAAATACCAGCTTTAAATAAAAGAGGCGGCCATGAAGTGTCCCTATTGTACAAATTTAAATACACGGGTAGTTGATTCCCGGGCGGGTAAAGTTGAGTATGAAGTCCGCCGTCGTCGGGAATGCCAAATTTGTGACCAGCGGTTTACCACCTATGAACGGGTGGAGCAGACCCCGGTTATGATTGTCAAAAAGGATGGCCGTAGAGAAGTCTTTGATCGGGAAAAAGTTCTCCGTGGAATCCAGAAAGCCTGTGAAAAAAGAGCCATCAGCGTTCATCTGATTGAGCAGATGGTGGAAACCATCGAACTGGAACTTGCGGAAAGCACTGAACGGGAGATCTATTCAAAGGTGGTGGGTGAGAAAATAATCCAGGCACTAAAACAGGTGGATGATGTTGCCTATGTTCGGTTTGCCTCTGTATATAGAGAATTCAAGGATGTGGCTGATTTCATCCAGGAACTCAAGGGGCTTTTGCCCAAGGAGTGCCAGCCGGTTGAATTTGAACATCTGATGGAAAGTGTTGCGGACAAGGCCGATGAACGATCATGAGTATATGCGACAGGCCCTGTCCCTTGGGCTGAAGGGCAAAGGATTTACCTCTCCCAACCCTTGTGTGGGGGCTGTTGTGGTGAAAGAGGGCCGGATTGTGGGCAGAGGCTGGCACAGGTCCGCGGGTATGCCCCATGCAGAAGTTGAAGCCATTGAAGATGCCCAAAGGAACGCCCCGCCAAATTCCCGATCTAATACTAAAGGTGCCACCATCTATGTCACCCTTGAGCCCTGTAACCATTTTGGAAAAACCCCTCCTTGTACCCACAAAATAATTGATGCCGGTATTACACGTGTGGTTGTGGGCTGTAAAGATCCCAACCCTTACGTCGGTGGCGGCGGTATATCCTATCTAAAAGAAAAGGGCATTCAGGTTGAATACGGGGTGCTGGAACATCAAGCCCATACCCTGATAGAAGACTTTATCTGGTATACCCGGAACAACAAAACTCCCTTTGTCATTTTAAAATGCGCAAGCACCCTGGACGGTCGGATTGCAACCGTGACTGGAGATTCCAAATGGATTACTAATGAAACATCCCGGGCTCTTGTTCACAGGATCCGGCATGAGGTGGATGCAATTCTTATCGGGTCCGGCACTCTCCATGCAGACAACCCTTCGCTTACCTCCCGGATTGAGAATGTTAAAACAAAAGATCCCATTAGAATTATCCTTGATTCACGCTTAAGTATCAATGAAACTGCCCGGGTGATTACCCAGAGTTCCAATGCTGGCACCATCCTTGTGGTGGGGCCCGATGCCTCCGAACAAAAGCGCCAGCGCCTGGAAAAAAAAGGGGTGATTGTTTTGGAAGTCTCTTTAAAAAAAGGAAGACTTGATTTGGGGCAACTGATGATTAAGTTAGGAGGCATGAATGTCCAAAGCCTTCTGATTGAAGGCGGCGGCAAGGTGGCTGCCTCAGCTCTGAAAGAGGGGATTGTCAATAAGGTGTTATTCTTTTTGGCACCCAAATTTTTGGGCGGTAGCGACGGGATTCCGGTGTTTGACGGGAAGGGTCCTCAAAATATTTGTGATGCCTTTGAACTTAAACAGATGGGGGTTCAGATGCTGGATACGGATCTGTTGATAACCGGATACCTTAAAGAGAAGCAAGCTTCTGAATAATTGGGAGTTAAACAATTTTAGGAACTATTCCTGGGAGAAGATTATTTGTTCACAGGTATTATAGAAAGTTTTGGCACCATTAAACGAATTGAATCCAATGGTGAGGGAAAAATTCTTCAGATTGGGTGTGACCTGGATCTTTCCCAAAGTAAAATTGGGGATTCAATTGCGGTAAATGGTGCTTGTTTGACGGCGGTAAGCCTTGGGAAATTTGATTTTAAGGTGGATATGGCACCGGAAACCGTTGCCAGAACAACTTTTAAACAGATGGCCCCGGGAAAACGGGTCAATATCGAGAGGGCATTGAGATTGTCCGACCGCATTGATGGGCACCTGGTTTCCGGTCATATTGACGGTACCGGTATCATCTCTTCTGTTAAAAGGGACTCCAATGCCGTGATCATATCCGTATCAGTGGACAAAATTCTTGCCGAGGATATGATTGAAAAAGGATCCGTGGCTATTGACGGAATTAGTCTGACTATAAATAGATGTTCAGATGAACTATTTACGGTTAGTGTCATCCCCCACACGGCAGATATTACCACCATTGGACTCAAGCAGGTAGGGGATCTGGTGAACATAGAAACGGACATGCTGGGTAAATATGTCAGAAAAATATTAATGGGAGGGGCGGTTAAAAAGGATGTTGAGAGCCGAAAAACTTCGGATATCAGCATGGCACTTCTCGCAAGAAACGGATTTTTATAAACTTTTATTAGCAGATTTATATTTAAGGGACCGAACTGATGCCGCATTTAACGATTGAACAGGCAATTGATGATATTAAAAATGGAAAAATGGTCATTCTTGTGGATGATGAAGACCGGGAAAATGAAGGGGATCTTACCATGGCAGCGGAAGCTGTCACCCCGGAAGCCATAAACTTCATGGCCAAATACGGAAGGGGCTTAATTTGCCTTCCCCTGGATTCGAGCATTGCAGATCGCTTGGACCTGCCCATGATGGTGGCCAAGAATACTTCCCAGTTCGAAACCGGGTTTACCGTGTCCATTGAAGCCAAGGTTGGCGTGACCACGGGGATCTCCGCCGCAGACCGGGCCACCACTATTTTGACGGCGGTGGCCGATGGAACAACTCCTTCGGACATTGCTAGGCCTGGACATATCTTTCCCTTGAGAGCACGGGACGGAGGGGTCATGGTTCGGATCGGCCAAACAGAAGGATCGGTGGATTTGGCTAGGCTTGCAGGACTAAAACCGGCTGCTGTGATCTGTGAGATCATGGATGATGACGGCACCATGTCCCGGATGCCCACCCTTGAAGTCTTTGCCAAGGAACATTCCATCGGTATCTGTACCGTGGCGGATCTTGTAAAATACCGTCTAAAAAATGAAAGTTTTGTAAAGCGGGCCGCCGAGACCATCATCCCCACCAAGTCGGGTGAATTTAAGATTATTGCCTATGAAAACGACATGGACAATCTGACCCATATTGCCCTGGTCAAAGGCGAGGTTGATCCAGAAAAAGATATTTTGGTCCGGGTTCATTCGGAATGCATGACCGGAGATATCTTCAGCTCCCTAAGATGTGACTGCCAGGACCAGCTCCACAAGGCCATGGATATGATGGAGAAAGAAGGGGCCGGGGTATTGCTATATCTGCGCCAGGAAGGACGGGGGATCGGGCTTGTGAACAAGCTTAGGGCCTATGAATACCAGCGACAGGGAATGGATACGGTTGAGGCCAATGAGAAATTGGGTTTTAAGGCCGACATGCGTGACTATGGAGTTGGTGCCCAGATGCTGGTGGATATCGGCGTAAAGAAAATGCGGTTATTGACCAACAATCCCAAAAAAATGATTGGCCTGGAAGGCTATGGCTTAACTCTGGTGGAACAGGTACCCATCGAAGTCGTGCCCAACTGCCATAACCAGGGATATCTGAAATGCAAGCAGGCCAAAATGGGCCACCTTCTTCATATGTAATTGGTTTTTTGTAAATGAGCCAGTTAGAAAAATGGGTGTGTCTAAACGGTTTGAATGCAAAATTTTTAATTTAAGGATACAAGATGCCACAGATAATAGAAGCAGGCCTGATGGCCCAGGGAAAAAAATTCGGGATTATTGCTGCCCGGTTTAATGATTTTATCACCGCAAGATTGGTGGACGGGGCATTAGATGCCCTTGTGCGAAGCGGCGCAAAGGATATGGATATTACCCTTGTTAAAGTTCCGGGTGCCTATGAAATTCCCCTGGTGGCACAAAAAATGGCCCGTCAGAAAAAATATGATGCCATCATCTGCCTGGGTGCGGTGATAAGGGGTGCCACCACCCATTATGATTATGTGTGTGCCGAGGTTTCTAAGGGAATCGCTGCTGTCAGTATGGATGAGGATGTGCCGGTTATGTTTGGAATTCTGACCACTGAAACCATTGAGCAGGCCATTGAAAGAGCCGGAACCAAGGCCGGCAACAAGGGCTTTGATGTGGCCATGGGAGCCATTGAAATGGCCAACCTGTGCCATGATCTTGGAAAGGTGGAATAGAGGAATGGGAGATCGCAGGCTTTCACGTGAATTGGCATTGCAGGCGTTGTTTTTCTTTGATGTAAACAAATCAGATCCTGCCAAAGGGTTGGAAGAATTTTGTGCGCTGAGGGAAGATGAACTCACCGATATGGTAAAGCCTTTTTTCCTGGCAATCGTTGAAGGGGTTCTGGGGGCCGGGGATGAGATCGACGGTCTGATCAACCAATCTTCCAAGAACTGGAAGCTTACCAGGATGCCGGCGGTGGACAGGAATATCATGCGCATTGCTATCTTTGAACTGCTCAAATGCAAGGATATTCCTCCTAGCGTCACCATTAATGAAGCCGTTGATATTGGTAAAAAATTTGGTACGAGAGATTCCGGTGCTTTTATAAACGGGGTGTTGGACAAGATTCGCCTGCAGGAAGGCTTCGAATAGACCTATCCTAAACTTTTGGGGGAGAAACGTTTTGATTATAAAAAATTTGGAAGTAGGGCCGATAATGGCCAATTGTTATATTTTGGGGTGTGAAAATACAAAAGAAGCTGTGGTGATTGATCCGGGTGATGATGGGGATCAAATCCTCATGGCCCTTGCCAAATCAGCGCTTAAGGTAAAATATTTGATCAATACCCATGGGCATTTTGACCATGTGGGTGCCAATAAAGCGATGAAAGAAGCAACCAATGCCGAAATTGGGATTCATCCCGATGATGCGCCCATGCTCATGGAATTGTCCAAGTCTGCTTCCATGTTTGGCTTGTCTGCTGAAAATTCTCCTCCGGCAGATATTTTATTGAATCACGGGGATCAGTTAAGTTTCGGGGATATTACTCTGGATGTGATTCATACACCGGGTCATTCCAAGGGAGGCATCTGCCTGTATACCAAAGGTTATCTTTTTGCAGGGGATACCCTGTTTAAAAGTTCCATCGGCAGGACAGATCTACCTGGGGGCAACTATGATACCTTGATCGCAAGTATTCGAACAAAGCTTTTCGGATTGCCCGATGACACCATTGTGTATACCGGCCATGGCCCGGAAACCAGTATCGGTGATGAAAAGAGAATGAACCCGTTTCTGAGATGAAAATGGGCATTGGACAACTGCCCCGGATAAGCTCTCTTTTTATGGAAGAGATCGATCTTAGCATGCCCTTTGAGGTGGTTGCTGCAAAATTTGCCCAGGATGAAGGAACCGTCCTTTTATTATCTGGTTCAAACAGGGTATTAAGCGCCAGTCCAGATTTAGATCCAGATTCTGGTCCAGGCTCGGGATCCAGTTGTGCAAGATTCAATATTCTTGGTGTTCATCCCTGGCTTGAATTGAAAGGCCGGGGAGAAACCCTTTCCCTGAGGGTTGAAAACAATCCCATCCAGATTATTCAGGATCCCTTTCTCTTTCTCGACCAGTTGCTTACCCATTTGGATTTGGATGAAGCTGTTTTGCCTGGTGATTCAGAAAGAGAAATACCGATTTACGCGGGGCTCTTGGGATATTTTGCCTATGATTTGAAGGATCGGATTGAGCAACTGCCCAGAACCTGTGTGGATATCCATCTGCCAGATATCAGTCTTTATGCACCGTCGACGATTCTGATCCAGGACAGGCAGGCCCAAAAAAATTTTGTGTGTATTCCTGTATTATCCAATTGTGCGCTCGCTAAAAATGACTATATAGAAGCCCGGAAGGATGCTTTTTTAAAACAGCTTGCCAAGCCTTTGGAAACAGGGCAGTTTTCCATGGATGACAGGGGGTTTGAATCCAGCTTTTCAAAGCCGGAGTATATCCGGGCCGCGGAAAAAGTTATTCAATATCTTAGGGCCGGAGATATCTATCAGGCCAATCTTTCCCAGCGATTTGAAACCGGATTTAAAGGCGATGCCTATGCATTGTTCCTTGAGTTGTTCAACCGGAATCCGGCTTCTTTTTTCAGCTATATCCATGCCGGTGATCATAAAATAGTTTCCACTTCCCCTGAACGGTTTATCAAGCTTGACGGCAAGAAGATTGAAACCCGGCCCATCAAGGGCACCATTGCCAGGGGCAAAACTATTGCCCAGGACCAGGAGAATGGGCAGGATCTTGAGGCAAGTATCAAGGACGATGCCGAGCTGACCATGATTGTGGACCTCATGCGAAACGATTTGTCCAGGGTAGCCAAGGCAGGTTCTGTTGCGGTGTCAGAGCATAAACGCTTGGAATCCTATGAAAATGTGTTTCACCTGGTTTCCATTGTGACGGCAGAGCTAGGAGAAGAGAAGACAGCAGTGGATCTGCTCCGGGCAACTTTCCCCGGGGGATCCATCACGGGTTGCCCCAAGATTCGGGCCATGGAGATTATAGATGAATTGGAACCGGTCAAACGCCATGTTTATACCGGTGCCATCGGTTATGTCAGTTTCCACAAGACCATGGATCTTTCCATTGCCATCCGCACCGCAACCATTTTGGACCAAACCCTTTTCTTTTCTGTGGGGGGGGGGATTGTCTATGATTCAGATCCTGAAAAAGAATTCCAGGAAACCCTTGATAAGGGGAAAACCCTTATGGAAACACTTTCGGCGGTTTCATTAACAAAATCGGGCGTCCACCCAAGAGCCTGGGTGGATGGTAAAATGGTGGACCAGGACAAGGCAAGGGTATCGGCACAGAGTTTGGGATTTCAATACGGAGCCGGGTTATTTGAAACCATCCGGGTGGAAAATGGTACCCCCATCCGTCTTGCGGCCCATTTACACCGAATGAATGGGGGATGGACCTCGCTTTTTGGCGGATTACCGCCGGATATCACCTGGGAGCATGTCATAGACCGGGTCATCAGGGAAAATGATTTCAGGGATAAAATTTGCGCTGTGAAACTCATCATATCCCGGGATGAACAGGCAAATGGGAAACAGGCATTTCTTGCAGCCTTTGCAAGGCCCTATATCCATCGCCTGGTTCTGTCGGGAAAAACCGGACTGGATATTATCACCTATCCCAAACCCCGCGCAACACCCATGGCCGATCATAAAACCTTAAATTATCTTTATTATGAGCGGGCAGGGGCCTATGCCAAGGCCCGAAAGGCTGACGAAGCGCTGGTCTTAAATCCTGATCTTTCAGTATCGGAAACAAATTCGGGCAATATCTTTGCAATCCATAACCAGCAGATTATTCTGCCCTCTTCGGATCATGTGTTGCCGGGAGTGACCCTTGATGCGGTTATAGCGGGACTTATCCGGCTGGATTTTGCCGTTTCTTTCCAAAAAATGACCGCCAGGGAACTTACTTCCTGTTCCAATGTTTTTGTGACAAATTC
>JAFLJU010000177.1 GCA_022712835.1 Desulfobacteraceae bacterium | reverse complement strand
AGATGAAGTGTTTCTTAAAGTTATTGATAACCATATCGCTGGCGATCCTATGAATGGAAAAATTCGTTGGACCAATTTAAGTCACAAAAAGATTGCAGCAAAAATGAAAAAAGAAGGAATCAGCATCAGCGTTACTGTCGTTAAGAAACTGTTGAAAAAACATAGTTTTGTCAAGCGTAAAGCCTTTAAAAATAAAGCTATTGGATCTTCGAAAAATCGTAACGCGCAGTTTGAAAATATTACAAACTTAAAAGACAGATACCTCGCAGAAGGCAACCCTGTGATCAGTGTGGACTCAAAAAAAAAGAACTTTTAGGGAATCTATACCGTGGTGGACACGTCTATAATACTGGTGTTTTTGAGGTCTATGATCATGATTTTCCATACCTTGCTGATGGAATAGTAATTCCTCACACCATTTATGATTTAAAATGTAATAGGGCTTATGTGAACATCGGTGTTAGCAAGGATACAAGCGAATTTGCCTGTGATTCGATAAAACTGTGGTGGATATCCTATGGTAAATTTGAATATCCAAATTGCACTTCGATTCTTATGCTGGTAGACGGAGGCGGCAGCAATTCATCCCGGCATTACATCTTCAAAGAAGACTTGCAGAATCTTTCAGATGAAATTGGAGTGGAGATAAGGATTGCCCACTACCCACCCTATACATCAAAATGGAATCCGGTGGAACATAGGGTGTTCCCCCATATTACGAGATCGTTAAAGGGCGTAATTCTGAGGAGTCTCGATTATGTAAAAGAGCTCATTGAAAATACAACAACACTAACGGGCCTGAAAATAAAATCTCACATTATTCAAAAAGTCTATGAAACAGGAAGAAAATATTCCGACAATTTTAAGAAAACCATGAGAATAATTTTTGATGATTACTCAGGCCAATGGAACTATAGAACAATATCGAAGAAAACCTAATTGGGTATTATTTATTTAATTTTAATTCTTAAGTTGGTGACAAAGCCTTATACCTTTGTGCCTCCATCAACGTAAAAGTGTATGGCAATTGAAGAATCTAAAAAAAGGCGGGCTAAAAACAAAATAAGCCACCGAAATTACGGTAGCTTATTCTTATGTTGGTGGAGCTGAGGGGGATCGAACCCCTGACCTCACGGCTGCCAGCCGTGCGCTCTCCCAGCTGAGCTACAGCCCCACAACAGAAGATGGTGATTAATAATCGAAACCGGGATTCATGTCAACAAAAAACTTTTTTATGCGCAATATTTAATTTGTCTCTAATTAATATGGATAAAAGAATAATATGTTGACACAGGTATTTATGAAACGATAGTATGGAATGTTTTTTTATGAGTTTACCATCGGAAAATTTAAGGAGTCATTAATGCTGCGTTACCTGCGTGAGAATACCGGAAACTGGATCATCAAGATTTTTCTTTTTATCATTGTCATTGTTTTTGTTTTTCTGGGAGTCGGGTCCATGAATTCCAATAAAAACAACACGGTTGCTAGTGTCAATGACGAACCCATCAGCATCAATGAGTTTCAGGATGCCTACAAATCAGTTGTTGCACAGATGAGGAACAGGTTCGGGGATAACCTGAATGATGATCTTCTAAAGGCATTGAATGTTAAACAGCAGGCAATCAACAACCTGATCCAGCAAAAACTTGTGGCCGGCCAGGCGGAGAAACTCAATGTGGTTGTTTCCGATAAGGAATTAACCGATGCCCTGATGTCCATAAAGGCGTTTCAAAAAGAGGGGGCCTTTGATCTTGAATTATATAAAAAGGTTCTGGGATTGAATGCTTTAAATGCGGAGATCTTTGAGGCTCAGCAACGGGCTGCCATGAAGGAAATGAAGGTGAGGGATATGGTTTTGAGTGCGATTACCGTATCAGACACGGAGGCCAAAAGCTGGTATCTTTTTCAAAATACCCAGGTGGCGGTCAATTATATCAAAGTAGACCCGGCATCCTTTAAGGATATCAGTCCCACCGAGGCACAGATAAAACAGCAATATGATGATCATAAAGAATTATATAAATCCGATCCAAAAAAGAAGACGGTTTATTTAGTGTTTTCACCCGAGGATCACCTGGGCAAGGTCGTGGTATCCGATGACCAGGTCAAAGATTTTTATGAAAAAAATATTGATCGTTTTAAGGTGCCAGCCAAGGTGGAAGCCAGCCATATCTTGATAAAGGTGGATGAGGGTGCGGATGAGGCGGTGGTGGAAGCTGCCAAAAAACAGGCAGATCTCGTCTATGAACGGGCAGCCAAGCAAGAGGATTTTGCGCAATTGGCCAAACAATTTTCCCAGGGTCCCTCCAAGGACAGCGGAGGATATCTCGGCATATTTGAAAAAGAGAGTATGGTAAAACCCTTTGGGGAAAAAGCCTTTACCATGAAAGCCGGAGAAATTAGCCAACCGGTTCGGACCATTTTCGGATGGCATATCATCAAAGTTGTGGCAAGATTTGATGCCACGACTGAGACCCTGGCCCAGGCCACGGAAACAATCCGCGCGGAATTGTTGTCCCAGGAACTTCAGAACATGGCCTATTACCAGGCAGGTGAAGCCTTTGATTCCATTGTGGACGGAGATGACCTTGAGCAGGTTGCCCTGCTTACTAAAAGAAAGGTCATGACCACAGATCTTTTTACCCAGTATGGTGACGGACTGAATCTTGAAGATAGTGCAGGGTTTGCAAAGGCCGCATTTAGCCAGCCCAGTGATGAAATCAGCGACGTTCAGCAATTGGGAAATAATTATTATCTCATCAAAGTGATTGAAACCATTGAACCTGAAATTCAGCCGTTGGAAATCGTAACTGAAGGCATTGTGGTTACCTTGACCGCAAAACTTCAGACGGAAGCTGCCAAAGAGGCTGCCCAGGCGTTGATGAAAAAAGCTGCGGCAACAGACTCCATTGAGCAGCTGGCAAAGGAAAATAACCTGCCTCTGGTCTCCACGAATCTGTTTACACAGAGCCAGGCTATTGATGGAATTGGGCGGGCTCCTGAATTTGCAAAAGCCGCCTTTGGTCTATCTGCGGGAAACCTAATTCACAAGGGGGTATTGGAGGTGGGTCAGGAATTTTATATCATCGGGTTCAAGGAAAAAGTATTGCCCGAAGAGACCCAGATTGCTCAGACCCTTGGGGAAACAAAAGAACAGGTCACCTATATGAAGCAGGGACAATATTTTCAGTCCTGGCTTGAAGCGCTTAAAACCAACGCCAAAATTGATATTAACACTAAATTTTTGAATTAAGGCAACATGATGAAACGCAACGCCATTGGTATAACGATTGGGGCACTGATTCTTTTACTTCTATTTTCATGTGTCCCCAAGCATCCGGTTTATTTTGTTTCCAATGGCGTTGAAAAGGATCCTGCCCTGGTTCATGGGGTTCTTTCTAATGGATTCCAGTATGTCATTATGAAAAATGCCACCCCAAAAGATCAGGTCAGTGTTCATTTGAACGTATTTGCAGGATCGGTCAATGAAACCGATGCTGAACAGGGGGTGGCCCACTATCTTGAGCACATGCTCTTTAACGGTTCAGAACATTTTAAACCAGGAGAGCTTATAGAATATTTCCAGTCCATTGGGATGGACTTTGGGGCGGATGCCAATGCCAGCACCTCGTTTAATAGAACTACCTATGACTTAACCCTTCCCAAGGGGAATTTACAATATCTTGAAGATGCGTTTCGGGTGATTAAAGACTACGCTGGCGGTGCCCTGTTATTGGAAACGGAAATCGAGCGGGAGCGGGGGATTATACTGGCCGAGAAAAGAGAGAGAGATTCTGTTTCCTACCGGACCTTTAGAAAGGAACTGGCTTTTGAGCTGCCAGACTCCCTCTTAAATCGACGGATGCCCATTGGTATGACTTCGGTCATTAACAAAGCAGACAAGGCTCTTTTAAAGGGCTTTTATGACCGCTGGTATCGACCCGATAATATGGCCTTGGTCATTGTTGGTGATATGGATAGTAAACTCACAGAGGTCTTGGTTAAAAAAATGTTTTCAGGATTGACCTCCCGGAAAAGGGTTTCAACAGAATCCGGGGATATAATCTGGCAATCCCGAAAAGACGTTTGGGCATTTTACCATTTTGAACCCGAGGCCGGTAATACGGATGTCACCATTGAACGGATTTTTCACACCCCCTTTGAATCTGAAACCATTGAAAGTTTAAAGGAAACCCTGGTGGCAGATCTGGCCGAAGCCATTGTCCAGAATCGATTGTCCAGCATGATCAGAAACGAATCTGCCAGTTTTTCATCGGCTTCGATTCATTCGGGAACCTTTCTACAAAATGTTTCCATGGCTGCGATTAAAGCCTCTTGCGAACCTGAAAAATGGGAACAAAGTCTTGGTCAGCTTGAAAGAACACTTCGCCAGGCAATGGAAAATGGGTTTTTGCCAGAGGAACTGGCAAGGGTAAAGGCTGATTTTATTTCCGAACTGGATACCGATGTTCTCCAGTCATCCACCCGAAAGACTTCCGGATTGGCACGCACAATTTTAGGGGCCATGAACAATAAAAAACTTTTTTTATCTCCCCTTCAAAAACAGAACTTATTAAAACCGTATATACAGGGATTGACTCTTGAACAGGTGAACCAGGCGTTTCAAACCACTTGGTTAAACGATCAACGGTTGATCCTGGTCACGGGTAATGCCAAAATTTCTCAAAATAAGCAATTACCTGCAGATAAACAGATTCTTGATCTTTATCAAACCAGTATTGCACAACCTATTCAAAAATTTAAACGGTTTGAATCCAAATCCTTTCCCTACCTTCCCCTTCCAAAGGCCAGGGCCAAGATCCTTACCCGAAAAGAGAACGTCAAGGGGTTGGGCATCACCCAGATCGAATTCCAGAATAAGGTTCGGTTGAATTTGAAAAAAACGGATTTTACAAAAGGGAAATTTTTATTCAAAGTCGCATTTGGACATGGGCGTTCATCTGAACCTAACTTTTTGCCCGGATTATCGGCACTTGCCGAAGCCACCATTCGAAAAAGCGGATTTGATGGAATGGATCCGGACCAGATTGGAGATGCCCTGGCTGGCAAAGATGTGGAAATCGGATTTACCATCAATGACAATTATTTTGCATTGTCAGGATCTGGTGATCCCAAAGAAGCAGAACTTATTTTTCAACTCATTTACACCTACCTCAAAGATCCAGGGTTCAGATCCCAGGGGCTTGGCCTGGCCAAAACCCTATACAAACAAAGGTATGAGGCCTTGAAAAGAACACCCGATGGCATCATGGCTATCCAGGGGAACCGATTTCTGGCAAAAGGGGACCTAAGGTTTGGGATGATGTCTCCGGAAGAGATAAACAGCATCACTTTAGAAGAAATTGTAACTTGGTTAAAACCTATCTTTGAAACCGCTCCCCTT
>JAFLJU010000101.1 GCA_022712835.1 Desulfobacteraceae bacterium | reverse complement strand
GAAAATCATATTTGGCGTATGGGAGCCTATTCATCAGCCATAGCCCGATCATATGGGTGGACAGTAAGAAAAGCGGCAGAGCTTGAATTGGCAGCAGCGATGCATGACACAGGTAAGATAGGGATACCCGATTCAATGCTTAAAAAACCTGGGGGGGGGCTTGTTTTTTATGATAAAAAACAATACTCTATTCCAATCTGGCAGAGGTACTCACAAATTTATACTCTCACAGTAAACTTATTCAAATACGAAAACCCTGGTTTTTTGGGGCAGGATTCTTTATTGAAATTGACCGGAATATGGCATTCGCTGTTTTAAGGATCATTTTCATTGAGGCGTTAAAAAAAAATTTACCTGCCAGGAAATTTTCCTTTAAAAATTAGATTCCATACGGGGGCTGAGAAGGGCATGGATCCATCCGCAAAAACTGTAAATCGTACAGTCAAACTTACTCATTACACCTGGATATTAGCCATCGTCTGGACAATTCTAATTGCGCTTTTTGCAACATGGAATGTTTATGAAAAAAAACGAACAACAAAAGCAATGGCTGACAAAGAGGCGCGTTCACATTTTAATAAAGATAAGGCTACTCGATTCTGGGCAACGACTCATGGTGGGGTTTATGTCCTCACAGATGAGAGGACCCCGCCCAATCCTCATCTAAAACATATATCTGAACGGGATATTATAACACCCTCGGGTAAAAAATTAACCCTGATGAACCCAAGCTACATGATCCGGCAAATGATGGAAGAATACACAGATTCATATGGTATTAAAGGCCGCATCACCAGCCTGAAGCCTTTAAGAGTCCAAAATGCACCGGATAAATGGGAACGGTCTGCTCTTATGGCATTTGAACGCGGCGCAGAAGAAATACTTACATTTGCTAATATGAATGGAGCGCCTTATTTGCGTTTAATGCGGCCGCTGAGGACAAAAAAAAGCTGTCTGAAATGTCACGGTTTTCAGGGTTACAATATCGGGGATGTTCGTGGAGGCCTTGGCGTGGCTATCCTCATGTCACCCTATTTGGCTTTCGAACAAGGTGAAATCAAACAATTAGTAATTTCGTTCAGTCTGATATGGTTAATCGGCATCATGGGGCTTTACTTGGGTTTTCAAAGATTGAAGCATCACTTCACAGAACTGCTGCGTTCAGAGTATGCACTGCATGAGAGTGAAGAAAAATACCGTTCAATGATGGAGGCCTTGGAAGATGCAATATATATTAGTTCATGCGATTTACGTATAGAATATATGAACCCGGCCATGAAAAAAAGGACAGATCGCGACACCATCGGAAAACCTTGCCACAAGATCATATATGGGATCGATGAAAAATGTTCATGGTGTATCCACGAAAAAGTGATGATGGGAGAATCTGCACGTAATGAAATTATCAGTCCAAAGGACAACAAAACATACCATCTTTCCAGTTCACCTATACTTCATGCTGACGGATCTGTTTCAAAAATGACTGTTTCCAGGGATGTTACTGATTTAACGGAAATGGAAAACCAGCTTCGCCAGGCCCAGAAAATGGAAGCCATCGGGCATCTGGCTGGTGGCGTATCCCATGATTTCAACAACTTGTTATGCGTGATCATCGGTTCCACTGAGTTGGCGATGACTCAGGTGGATCCGTCAGGACAACTGTATGCCGATCTCGATGAAATCATCATAGCCGCAGGGCGTGCAACGGAAATCACCAAGCAGTTACTGGCCTTTGCCCGCAAGCAGCCAATCTCTCCTAAGGTGATCGAGTTGAACGAGAATGTGGAGGATATGCTTAAAATGCTCCGTCGCCTCATTGGTGAGGACATTGACCTTGCCTGGTTACCCGGGGAAACCCTGTGGCCGGTCAAGATAGACACTTCTCAACTCGATCAGATTCTGACCAACCTGTGCGTCAATGCCAGGGATGCCATAAAGGGCGTGGGCAAAGTAACCGTTGAAACCAAAACTATTACTTTTGACAGGCAATACTGTCTCGATCACACAGGTTTTGTTCCCGGGGATTTTGTCCTGCTGGCAGTAAGCGACAACGGCCATGGCATTGATAAAGAAACTCTGAACAATATTTTTGAGCCATTTTTCACAACAAAAGATGCCGGCAAGGGTACCGGGTTGGGGTTGGCTACGGTCTATGGCATTGTCAAACATAACAAAGGATTCATAAACGTTTACAGCGAATTGGGAAATGGGACAACCATTAAAATTTATTTCCCCAGGCATGAGGGCAAAACTCACAAAATTTTGAGAGAGAGAAAAATAGACATCCCGCCGGGTCGTGGTGAAACAATTCTTTTGGTTGACGATGAATTACAAATTTTGAAACTCACCGGAAAAATACTTACCGGGCTGGGCTATTCCGTATTGACCGCTAGTACGCCAAGTGAGGCCATGGGGCTGACCGAGAAACAATTTGGCGAGATTAAGTTACTCCTTACCGATGTGATTATGCCCGAAATGACTGGGCGAGAACTGGCAGAACGGCTGCTTTCCAGATATCCGGATATCAAAAGCATATACATGTCAGGATATATGCCCAATGCTATCGCCCATCACTCCGTACTGGACGAGGGGGTACACTTCATCCAGAAACCGTTTTCCAAAACAGACCTGGCTGGAATTGTCAGAACCGTGCTGGATGAAGAAAAAACAGGAAATAAAGTGGGCTGTTAATATCGTTCCATCTCAATACTGCTCAGAGGGGTTTTTCCATCTGCCGTTACGAATAACAAATTGATCAACAGATAGAAGGGAAATATCAAATTAGGGAGTAAAAATTATGAAAATATTTCAAAATATGAAGTTGGGAACAAGAATCGGAATGGGCTATGGCGTTATTTCTGCTATCCTTGCCATTGCAATCATCAGCACCATCGTATTCGTAGGCAATACTGCCAAGATCACTGACAGAATCATCGACCTGAGAACGCCAACCGCCCAGGCATCTTTAGGGATGATAAACGGAATGAACAGATCCCTGGCCGCTCTTCGCGGATGGATGCTCCTTGGTAAGGACAAATTCAAAAGCGAACGGACCGAAGCCTGGGCATCTGATATTGATAAAAATTTTTCCACATTAAAAAGATTATCAGCCACCTGGACAGATTCTGAGAATGTCAAACGCCTCGATATTATTGAATCAAAGCTGTCTGAATTTAGAAAATACCAACAAGAGATTGAAGATATCTCTCAGACCATAGAAAACACTCCGGCCACAAAGATCCTTCTGGAGCAGGGAGTTCCCTTGGGTAATATTCTTGCCACCCAAATCACAAAACTTATTGACCTTGAACTGGGTCTGGCTGCAACAGATCAGAGGAAACAACTGCTGGGATTTATGGCCAACGTTCGCGGTACAACAGGTCTGGCCCTTGCAAATATCCGGGCCTTTCTCCTTGCAGGGGATGATAAGTTCAAAACAGTTTTTAAATCCTACTGGGAAAAAAATGAGCTTAATTTTCAAAAACTTGTGGCCAGCAAATCCCTGTTAAATCCGGAACAACAAAAAGCACTGGTCCTGTTTTCTGATGCCAGAGCAAGCTTTGAAGGTGTCTATCCTAATATGTTCGATATCCGGGGGGGAAACCAGTGGAACATTGGCAATGCATGGCTCGGGACAAAGGCCGCCCCAACTGCCGCTGCCATAAACGAACAGCTTTCCCAAATGATTCTTTCCCAAAAGAAACTCATGGAAACAGACATGAAAAAGGGAAAGGCCATGACATCAAACCTGAAACGGTTTTTATGGATACTTTTTGTTGCAGGCCTGGCCATTTCTGCGGTTCTCGGATATGTGATCACATCAACCATTACCAAACCGGTAAGAGAAAGTGTTGATGGGCTTTCCCTGGGGTCAACCCAGGTCAGTTCGGCAGCAGACCAGATATCCATGTCCAGCCAGAATCTTGCTGAGGGCGCAAGCACCCAGGCGGCCTCCATGGAGGAAACTTCTTCAGCCATAGAGGAGATCACCTCCATGATCAAGCGCAATTCCGAGAATGCCGAGCAGGCGGACCGCCTTATGAAAGAAACGGGCAATGTTGTGATGAAAGCCAACGACTCAATGGGAAAACTGATCAATTCCATGACAGAGATCAAAAAGGCCAGTGAAGAAACCTCAAAAATTATCAAGACCATTGATGAAATCGCTTTTCAAACCAACCTGCTGGCCTTAAATGCAGCGGTTGAGGCTGCTCGGGCAGGGGAAGCTGGGGCTGGTTTTGCCGTGGTAGCGGATGAAGTTAGAAACCTTGCCATGCGGGCGGCAGAAGCGGCCCAAAATACATCTGAACGTATTGAAGAAACCGTGGAAAAAATCAATATTGGAAGCGAACTTGTTACCCGGACCAACGAGGCCTTTACGAAGGTCGCCCAAAGTTCGGATAAGGTCGGGGGATTGGTGGCTGAAATTTCCAACGCCTCAAAAGAACAGTCCGAAGGCATCGTACAGGTGGCACAATCTGTGGCGACTATTGATAAGATCACCCAGCAGAATGCAGCCTCTGCGGAAGAATCAGCCAGTGCAGCCGAAGAACTCAATGCCCAGTCATCGCAGATGGACTCTATTGTAACGGCATTGGGGATTCTGGTGGGGATTCGTCACAACTTTTGAGGGTTAGAAACCAAAAGTTGAGAGCTCAACCACGGGGAAGGATGAGAAATAGCGCAATCATTGAAAAACAAGCGGTAATCCTTAATCCACAATGGTAAATAAGTCACTATTCATCCCAAAATGTGTCACAATTGAGGCTTGTAATAGGAATAGATAGTTTGTGGACTCAAAAGCTTAAGTGGTGTAAAAATTATCATTCAGAAACTATTTAAAATATAAGGAGCCGCCATGTCCCCAGTAGATAGTCTTTACAATCAAATAATTGAAAATATGGGGGTCCCCGGCTTATCCATTCCTTTAAGTGCGGTAAAATTTTACAGAGGAAAAGAAACTCCCCCGGATATTATGAAAGACCAGTCCAAGAGCAAAAAAGGATTTGCCGCACCCAGTCCGAAGGATTTCACCGATGGGATCGTATATGCCTGCAAAGCGGCCAATAAACCCGATTTTGCACTTTTTTAACGGTTAAGGATTTTTTGGTTTTGCAGAAGATGTGCTCAACTGGTGGTAGTGCCCTGTTCAACTATCCTTAAATTGTTAGATTTTGTGTCCTGGCATTATGCAATTTCGGCCTGCTTTTTTCCCTTCATATAATGCCTGGTCTGCTTTTT
>JAFLJU010000377.1 GCA_022712835.1 Desulfobacteraceae bacterium | reverse complement strand
CCGGAACAGGGGATGGGGGCATTATCCTTTATGCCCATGCCCGTGTAGGTGATGATCAGCCGATCCCGGGCAGACAGCAGAGATTCCAGGAAAAGATATTGATCCTCCTGTCTTTCTTGTTTGTCCCCTGGTCGGGGATATTTTTGGATCAAGTCAAACCCGGCAGCCCCGGCCTTTCTCGGGAAACTTGACTCATCCATACCCATGAGCGCCACCACCTTAAAGGGAATGCTGCGCATGGGCATCAGATTACAAAAAGTGATACTCCCGGCCAGAAAACTGCCCTGGGAAATGGTTTTATCCAGTTTTCCCTCTAAAAGATCCCGGGCAACACTAAAATCTAGTTTCTTTGCATACCCGGCCGTTTCCCCGTCCCGGACAAGCTCATCAATCGATTGGAGCAAAAAACCCAGATCCCCCTCATTGGCATGGGTTTTTTCCATCATGGAGGACACAAGGGCTCTAAAACATTCCCCCCATTTTTGAATCGTTTTAGGGGTAGAAAGGTCTGCCAGACGCTCAAACAGGGTGTATCCGAAATGGGCCATCTTCCCCAGAATCTGTGCCTCCAACCCCTCAAACACATCACAGGGCAGTACCCCTGCCACCATCTCTTCTGCCCCCTGGGCCAGCCCATAGCCCATGAACAGCCGTTGAAATCCGAACATCCAGGTGTTTTCATCAAAACCAACACCGGTCAATTCTTGTCTGTGGATCCCGTCCCGGCCCCATAAAACACCCGCCTTATTAAGGGTGGCTTCAATGGATACAAGCTCCTCGGCCATCACATCAAATTTGGACGCAATGGCAGGGCTGAGCAAAAGATCCAGCACCCTTGCCTGCTCAAGCCGGGAATCCTTGAGCCCCAGAATCTTCAAAAAGGCTTCCAGGGTCTGGGATTCTGATTTTTTCCGCCGATCGGATATGGAAAAGGGAAGTGAATGCTCACCGGAAAACACGGCCAAAAGATAAGGCGCATAGGTTTCAATATCTGGCATCATCACAATGATATCATGGGGACAAAGGTTTGGGTCCTGTTCAAAAGCATCCAATAAAAGATCCTTGAGCACCTGGGCCTCCCGCATGGGCGAATGACAGGCATGGAACCCCACAGAAATGTCCCCTGGGTCCACGGGAAGCGGCAGACTCTCCCCCTCTGGCTGTCTTAAAACAAGGTTGAGTATGTCGGACTGTAAGATAGACAGCATGGAGGACGAATAATCCCGGGGGTCGGAAAACAGATCCCCCAGTGGCTCGTGATAATCAAAGGATTCAAGGCTTGCATGAAATTGCCTGCCAGACCCGCCCAAAGAGGCCAACAGGGGATTGGTCATCTCATAATAGCCCCCTGGGTCCAAAGACGGTTTCTCTTGATTCTGGATCGCCTGGTCTAAATCTATTTTTTCCATCTGCCGTTGGGATTTGATATCAAAGAAAAACTGGTTGGAGGGGGTCAGTAAAAATAAGTAAATATCCAGAGAGTTTGCCAACACCCCAAAAAGTTCCAGGAAAAGAGGCGGCATGGAAGATACCCCGAACAAAGAGATCCTATCGGGCAAACCTGTCTTATAAAGGTTGGCCTCAAACCCTTGGGAACCCAGGGCAGCCTGCTTTAAAAAATGGGTGGTGCGCTCTGCCACATGGGGGCTAGGCCATGATCCGGTAATCTGCTTCCAAAGTACCGACTGCCAGGCCATTACAGGATCGGTAAAAGGAGTGTTTTCATGGGAGGCCTCCCAGTCCAGGAGCATCCGGGGCCTGTAAATCTGGTAATCATCAAAGATACGGGCAATCTTCAAAGACAATTGAAACAGCCTGCGGCCGGACACATCTCCTGAAAGATACTGACCCAGAGGCGCAAAACTAGGGGTGTCACGATTATCCAATATGGCCTCCATGATGAACCATATCAAAACATCCTGGTTAAGCTGTGGATCCTGTCGGTTGTCCTTATCGGAAAAGAAAAGTTCTATTATCTGCCGGGGAAACAAAAAAGAAAGGTTGGCGCAGATCCCAAACCGTTGCGCCACCTTTGTTGTGATCCATTGTTTCATTCCCCTGGACTGAATACCGATCCACTCTGGTACCATTGGATCTTCCGGCACCTGGGTCAACACAGCGGCCAACCCGTCCATGAGACCTTCCATTTTATTGCTTTTGATCATGTTGAGCAAGATTACCACCCATCTTGAGATTTTCGTATATTTTTGGACACAATACCAGACCTAGGTGACCCAATCAAACCCAAATATGATATGGGTCGTAAATAACCGCTTCCCACCCATTGAATAAAAACCTGGTATTTGCTATTAGATTCCAGATATTTTTTAAAAATGATGGATTTGAGATATTTATCCGAAATTAAAAAGGAGAACCAACTAATGAAAAAGAACCCCGGACTGATTTTACTGGCAGCCGCCCTGTTAATCGGCCTATATGCATCTGCGGCATGGGCTGAGGGCAACTCCCCCACAAAGGTGGCAAAAGAATTTACCCAAGCCTATTACATGTTAGACCCCTCAATGGCGGATTTCATCAGCGAAGAGGGCCAGACAAATGAAAATGATGTGAACATGGTGGAACTTTATCTGAGACTTCAGGAAAAAGATGCCACCGACCGGGGGTATAAAGTAAGTTACCTGCATATGAAACCCATCCTTATGAAAACAACGGTATTAAGCATGGATGATTCATCTGCCCAGATTCAAATGAATGTGACCACCATCCGCAGTATCAACCCGCTGTACCGAATAGTGGGGTATGTTTTTGGGTTACTTGAAGAGCATGAAGCCCAGGACACTCTTTCCCTGATCAAAGAAGACGGGGAATGGAAGATAGGCCCCGGGGCCTATAACCTGCCCTCCTAAGCATTTTTTTCAAAAGCCCTGTCAACCCGGAACACGCCGTGGCTGACAGGGCTTTTTTTTGTCTCAAGTATCCTTGTCTCAAGTATCCTTATCTCAAGTATCCTTGTCTTTTGAAACAGACCGGACATGGACATCCCGCTGGGGAAAGGGAATTTCAATCCCTTCCTGGATAAACCGATTGTAGACAGCGGTGTTGAGCTGGTGCAAAACCCTGCCGCGAAGAACCGGTTTTATGACCCAGCATAACAACTCATGGTCAAGGCTGGAGTCGCCAAAACTGCGAAATCTCACCCTGGGTTCAGGAGTTTTACAGACATCGGTCATTTCCAATGCCACCCCCAGCAGTACCCGATGAACCAGCTCAAGGTCTGAGCCATAGGCCACCCCCACCTTAACCCGGATGCGAAATTTTTCATGGTAGCCCCCGGCTTCATTGGTAATCTTGGTATTTCCCATGATGGAATTGGGCACGGTGATTTCCACATCGTCCCGGGTTAACACCCGGGTGCTGCGGATACCGATATTGGTCACCGCCCCCCGCTCGCCGGAATCCAGGACAATATAGTCCCCGAGTTTATAGGGGGCATCTGCCATGATAAAAACCCCTGAAAAGAGATTGGCCAGGGTGTCTTTTGCGGCAAAGGAGATGGCAAGCCCCAGGATACCAGCAGAGGCGACCCAGGCGGTCAGATCGATATTCCAGACCAAAAACCCAAGATAAATAGACAAGCCAGTTACCAGCAGAATCAAAAAATTGTTAAACAGTGGCAGGGTGCTGTCCTGGATCAGCTTAAACCAGCTTTCATCCCGGCTTAAAAGATGGAGCAACAACTTTAAAAACCTAGTGACAGCCAATGCCCAATAGAAGATGGCGATGGTTTTCAGCACCCCCAGGGTTAGAAAAGCGATGGTTTGCGGGAGCCCGAGCCTCTCGGTGGCCAGGGCCAGGCCAAAAAGGATGATACTCAAAAAAACCGGGCGATGAAAAATATCAAGCACCTGATCATCTATTTTCAGCCGTGTCTGTTGAAACCATTTCTTGACAACACGGGTGAGCAAAAGGTCCACCAACTTGGCCAGGCCCAGAAAAACAATGACAATCAAAAAGGCCTGGAGGTAGCGGTTGGGAGCGATCTGGGCCAGAATTGTCATAAATTGTTCTTTGTTAAACGCCATGGCATGTCTCCTGCTGATTTAAAAGCGATTTGGCAAGATCGGAACCAAGCGTTGTGGCTTTCATCAAAACCGCCTTCTCCTCTTTTACTTTCGCTTTGTCAAAGATTTTAAAAACAGCCAATTCACCAATTATTTCGTATCCCAACGCTTCAAGGGGAAGACGCATGGCATCCAGTGTAAACCCCATATCCTTAATATTTTCCTGCTCGCAAATTGCTCCCAGGACAGCCTTTCGCCCTTGACCTGCCAAATGACTCGACCACCCCCTTGGACAGTTGTTATCAAATTCATAAAAACAGTAAAGCCTATCGATGAAGGCTTTCATCCATGAAGTAATATTATAATTGTGAGTAGGCGATACAAGCACCAACCCCTGGGATTGAAGTATGTCCGGATAAATCAAAGACATCCCGTCTTTCAATCCGGTACAAATCTTATCCTTTCTGCATCTCTCGCATCCGATACAGCCCTGATATTGATAATCTCTAAGTTGCAGGTTCTCAGCCAAGGTTTTGTTTTCGGCCACCCCTTTGAGTATCTGTTTTAAAATCAGGTCAGAATTCCCCCCCTTCCTAGGACTCCCGCCAATACCTATTACTTTTAATTCTGGTGATTTATTGTTAATATCTTTTTGAATAAAATCATTGAAAGAACTCATGTGCATTCCTTATTTTATTATTTAAACAACAAACGACCGACCGACCGACCGACGGAACAAATCCATTGGATCTTATACCATATTTATCCCAAACTTAAGGCAAATTACACAAAATGATGCTGACTTGCCCATACCGAAGCCTGGGTTCGGCTATTCACTGAAAGTTTATTAAAAATATGGTTGATATGACTTTTCACGGTATGGGGGCTGATATTCAAGGATTGGGCGATCTCCACATTGATGGTACCACAGGCAAGCATCTGAAGTACCTGGATTTCCCTTTTGCTCAATGGGGTGGGCAATTGCCTGTTGGCTTCATCCTGCAGCCCCCCTTTCATGAGGGATAGATGTTGAATCTTTTTTTCCAGATTTTCAATATATTGCCTGGCGGAGTCCAATTCAGACAGGTTCTGGGTATTATCAATATCCAGTGCAATGGTGGACAGCAGCTTCCCGTCATTATCGTGGATCGGGAAAATGGCTTTTTCCTGCACCGGTTGGCCGATATGGGGGCAGCGCCCCGGAATGGTCCTCTGAGTGCCAAGCATGGCGGCAAAGGCCATGCAGGTACCAAAACCACACCCATTGCAATTGGTCTGGGGCAGCAGTTTCAAAATCTCGGTGATGGCCGTCTGGCTGAAAAATTTATACCGGGGTGTGATCTGATCTTTCCGATGATAAATATCATTTAAAAATGCGATTAACCCAAGGATGAACC
>JAFLJU010000383.1 GCA_022712835.1 Desulfobacteraceae bacterium | reverse complement strand
AAAAAATCTTTCTTTTATGGCTTTGCATGATGCTGGACGTCATTGTTAATTCCTTATTCATTTGGTACCGTCTGTTCTGTGTATGAATTATTTTCAGCGCTGTAAATGATTTCTTTTTCCTGGCCCCGGCGGCGCACCACAAACCGCATATCTGAAATGGATTCCATATCCTGGTAGATCATCATTGCATCCTTTGCTGCCAGGGTCTGTGTGCCGTTTATTTCCCGAACAATGTCACCGTTCTTAAGCCCCAGGTTTTGGAAAGCAGACCCTGGCTTTATACCATATAGTAGCAATCCATTTGGTTTTCCATTCTTGAAATAGGGTCTGATTTTAACCTGCTTCATCAAGGATAGCGGATCCGTTTTCAGTGGTATATTGGTTGCCGCCTCAAAAAGTTGCTTTTGTTCAGGAAACAGATTCTTCCCGACGACCATCCTCGAAGGTTTTTGACTGTCATCCACCTCAAGTATCTGGTCCTTTCCGTTAACGGTCAGTATGATTTTACTTCGCATGATTTTTTTGATGGTTGCCTGCTGAACCACATCCCCTACCTGGAACAATGACTGGCGGTTCTCTTTTTTGTCTTCAATTACCGCATAGGAATCAGCAGGGGGCCCACCGGTTACCGTACCCCAAAGCGCTATTTTGAGTTCGGTTTTTTTAAGTTTTTTTTCAGAATTGTCGGATTGCAGGAAACCGGGCATGGATGATCCCTGTGTTAATACCTTGAAAATATTCCGGGTACTGATCCTTTGGTTTCGTTTTTTATGGGAGCGCTTATCTTGTTTTTCGGTTTGGTCGGAGATCAAATGAATGCTGTCAGACAGGTCACCGCTCTTATTAAGGGCGGGGGTTTCGATTCCTTTATACATGATTTTGACACCCTGATAGGCGGTAAGGGTCAGCAGAAGAATATGAATGAAGAAAAATATCTGTTTCATAGGGATATCCGGGGTGCTTTTAATGATCCGGTTATCTGGATGGGAATCCCCTGTTGCCGATTGTTTTTAAACAGCCTAGCCATGGAGGAAATACTGGCTAACTTGGGAAGATATCCCGGTTGCGGCTGTATGAACCCTTTGAGGTCAAGGGTGCCGTCTTCCGGGAAGGCCAAAAAATTTTTTCCAGGGGTCAGCTTTCCTTTCAGCCGGAGGGTCATGACATTCCCCGTGGCAATACACCTTAAGATGTTTATCTGCTGTTTGTCCGTAAGAAAATCAATCTCAACACGAGAAAATTCAAGGGTATCGATTCCCATCTGATTGAAAATGGAGTCTTTCATTTGTGTGATTACATTTGTCAGAATCATGGTTCCCTTTGTTGTGGGTTGGCCGTTTTTCTTCTGGTAGATGGCATTGCCCGTAAGTTTAAAGGAAATCTCCATGTCTGCACCCGGTGTCTTATGGGTGAACTTTTGAATGTGAAGGCCGGTCATATTTACCACCAGTCTGGAAAAATCATTCCGGGAAAAGGAAACCCCTTCTGTTCTCCCGTTTACTACCCCCCCCAGCAGGGTGCCGGAAAAGCGAATGTTTTTTTCCGGTTTCAAAAGATCGAGAATGGAAAAGTGAAGCCTGAATGTCTCCAAAGGGATCGATTGGTTATTGCCGAAAATAAGTGTGGTTTGTTTGCTGGCGATCCCGGGTGGCAGAATGGGGCTTGCGCTTTCCATCTGTATGGAAAGCGCCGGGGAAAGCTTGCTCAATGTGCGGGACAATCTTTTCCCCACAGGTTTCTGTGGGAAGCAGAGGATGGTAAAAAAAATAAAGGCTGCAAAAAAATATAAAATATAAAAAGAAACCTGTTTGATCATGCCTAAACAGCCTCCTTCATCATGAAGGTTTGTGTTTCAACCACCACATCCAACCGGTCTTTCTTTTTGCCTGCCTTGGACAAGGAAAGTGAAATGATTTGAACCCGGTCGTCGGAGGTCTCAATCAGGGTAATGAATGCGATCAGTTCATTTAAATATACATTTTTCAGCTTTAGCTTTACCTTGGAAATTTTGTAGGGTGAGTCCTCAAGATCCTGGGTGAAGGGTTTCATATAGTCAATATTTTTTTTCACACCACTTTTTTCAGCCTGGAGATCCAGAAAGGAAAAAAGTGTGAATCCTTTTTGCCGAAATTTGAGGGCAGCCCTTTGATGATCACTATTTTGTGTCAGACTAAGATATTGTTTCTGCAGTTTACGGACTTGGTTTAACGAGTCTTTTTCCACAAAAAGGACCCGTTTTAGATCGCTCCTTTTGTCAACAGCAGGCAAATAGATAAATTGGATCACGATAAATATCGCCACCAGTAACCCCCCGGCTGTGAGTATATTTTTTTCTCTTATGGAAAGATTATGCATTTATTTGTGTCACATCTCGATGATAAATTTAAAAAGAACACTGTTTTTTGTTTTGCCGGCTTCGGCACTGCTGATATCCACTCGTTTAAACAGGGTCGATTTTTCTATCAAACCTTTTATTTTATCCACATTATTAAAGTTATCGGTTGATCCGGATATGATAAGGCGGCCATTATTCAGGATCAACCGGGACAAATCAACATCAATGGTATCCGGTATTTTGTTTGATAATTCAAATAGCACATCTGTTGCCCGGATGTCCGGTGTATTTTTCCATTCTTCGTTTTGACTATGGGATCCCCTTTTTTTTAATGCCTGGTTTACATAGGATTTCATCAATAGCAGGGGCGCCTGAATATTGTCGTTTCCCTTGCCAGGGAAGGTCTTATCGAATATGGACTGGGCAATTTGTTTTTCCATGGCAATGCCCTGTTCCAGGAAGGCAATGTCCTGGCGGATGTTGAAAATGGATGTTCCGAACAAGAAAATTATAAGGATGATGGTTGAAATAAATCTTGTTTTATATTTTTGAAAAATCGTATCAGACCCGAATTGTCCCCTGCAAAAGTTGAACAGACCTTCTGGTCGGCTTTTAGGAGAGATGAAAGATAACAATTTGTTTGAATCAACGGTCTCAATTATCAGTGGCCTTGGATCCGATGGCCGGGACAGAATTTGTGACAGGGTGGTGATGGTCTCGGGGGTATATTCCGATGGTGTTTTTGTGGAAATAAAAATATCAAACAATGTGTCTGATCCGGATCGTTGTCTGAATCCGAGTATGGCCTGAAGGGTTGCCAGCCCAAGTTCCCGGCCCGTGGGATCCATTGAGGCAAAGGACCTTACCGTCACGGGTTTTTGGTTGACCACAAGGGTTAGTGAAATGACTTGGGTGCCATGGTGGATCAACACAAAATCCATGGCCTCTTTTCTTTGTTTTAGTTTCCTTTGTTTCAGAAAAGAAACGGCATGGGCATATCCGTTCGGGGTGATCACAAGGGGTCTTATTTTTAATGGTGTCAGGCCTGAAACCAGTTGTTCAATATCTGATTCCAGTATGGATGCAGACAGGATCAGCTGTCGTCCCTCGTGAAACTCAACCTCCTGGGTGAAAAAATCAGAGACATAGTGCTCTTCCGGCATTGGCAGGTGGGGGGACAGTTCCAGGGGCAGGATTTGTCTGATCTTCTTTTCCTGGGTAAAGGGAAGACTTATATTTCGAAAGCAGACATTCAGGGGCGAGATGAATATCATGGCAACGGAGCAGGCATCCAAATCCAGTTCTGCCGCAATGACCTTCATTCCGGACTGGAAAAGGGTCTCGCCGGATTCGGGTTCCGGCAGATCCCCATACATCAGGTGGTATTGCCCCAGGATCGTTTTGTTTGAGAAGGTGCTCTCAACGACCATGGCATGAATACCGCCGACATCCATATCAAGATATAAAAACGGATCACCCATTCCCTAGTCCCTTGTCAGTTGAATTATTCTGCAACCCCATTGGTTGGTCTTTTTGTTTTGTTCCCGTAGAATAAACGCTGAAACCGTGACGCTTTTTTGATTCACCAGGGATCGGCATTCTGCTTTAAAAAGAGTGCTGTCATATCGGATCATGCGATCAAAGGTTTCCTTTTCATTTTTAGAGAACTCTATAACCCTTTCATACCACCCTTTGTCAAGAAAGTTTATAAAAGTTTCCCCATCTTCTGATTTTTCTTTTCTGAAATCGACCAGATCCTGAGCCAAATCATCCATCCCCCGGGGAAGAAGCGCGGCAAGTATTTCAATCCCGGCGGTGTTAATGTTAATTTTTCCTGGGTAAGCATAGGTTTTGGGTGAGGGCGGCTGGGCATTCATACCATATACTGTAAAGATATCTTCAAATTTGAGCGGCACCATCGTTTCCAGCTCGTCTTGTGTTTTCTTTCCGGTTTTCTCCACGGGTTCCCTGTTCATTTCAAGCAGATCCGGGGAGAACCCTTTGATTTTCAAAAGTTCTGGTATCTGATTGATGGGGCCGTTGTTCGCTATATAGGGCGGTTCCAGTTGGCCATAATAATCTGATTCCGCACCGGAAAGTCCGGTGATGGCATCGTCATCTTGGGAGTCCAGCCAGTCTTTGAGCCCATTGATGATGACAGCCGGGTCCCGCTGGTCTTCTGATTTGTCGGTTGATATTTTCAGGGATAAAAAATTTTCCCAAAGCCTTTGTTGCTCCTGGTTTAGTTCATGACCGGGATAGGCCTTTAACAGGGCGTTTACTTGAAGTTTGCCCAGCTCGTCGGTGATTTTCAGGGAAAGATTGCCCTGGGTAAACCCCAGCTGGGAGACCGTTTCAGAAATTTTTTCCGGATTGGCCCAGTCCTCTTGAATTGAATCGATTTTGGTTTTTGATGCATCGTTCACCAGTATTGCCATGGCAAGGTGAATGCCTGAAATTGCCATCTGCCTTGCCATAAATTCATCGGTTTCCTTCCTTGTTTTAATAACCGACTTTCCGGTGATTCTGGCCAACTGCAAAGCGGTGGTCAGAAGGACGGATATAACGGCAAGGGTCACCAGAAGGGCAATGCCGCTGTTGTTGTTAAAAATTTTTTTATGGGTGGAAAGCCACATTATTCAAGGGCCTTTCTGTTTGCTGGCAGTGTTATTGCCGTTATGATGGATCTGCTGTTTTCTTCCAGCTTGATTTTTATTTGCACCCTGGCCGGGAAAATAAAGTCAAACTCCTTTGATTCAGAGTCCCAGGAATCATGTTCATCTCCATTGGTATCTGTATAGCTTAGCTTGAATCCGGTAATATCCTTGAAAAGGACCGGGTCGGAACAGGGGTCGGGTTCTCCTGGGTAGGGGGCAAGTCTTTCGGAGCGAAGCAGGTCAAACCGGTCTTCATGGCGGTTCACATAGTATACAATCTTTGCCACCCCGTTTCCCGGGGCTGCCACCGGTCCAGTATGGTTCAGGCTGGTAAAGGAAAGTTGTGAAAAATCTTTGCCACCGGTATCCGATGGGGTTCCTGTAAACGCAAATGGATCCGGCGGTGAATTAAACCCAGGTTTGATGTATCGTGGAGGTTGCAGAACAAAAATTTGTTCCAGGTCTGAAAGCATGGTTTTCAGTCCTGGAACGAAACGGTCATTTTGGGTAACTTCCTTTTTAACAAGGCTTCCGGAAGATAAAAAAGCATTGAATGCGGAAAAAAGAGTGATCATGGTCACCGAAAAAATAACGGTGGCCACAAGAATTTCAATCAAGGTGAAGCCTTGAAGATCTGTTTTAATTGTCTTCATCCTCAACCTGATATCTCCATGAGGTTATTTTATAGGACCGGCCCTTGTTCGAATAGGTTATTTCAAGGTCTATTCGTTTGAAATTTTCAAATTGTTTTTCTGAAATAATAGCCGGTTCTTCAAAATCCGCATTTTTTATGACCGCGGACCATTCATAGCCTTGATAATCATCTCCAAAGGCCCCGGTAAGACGGGGTGGCGAGTCTAATTCCTGTTCAAGGGCAGTCAATTGCTGCCTGGCCAGAAAGGGTGCCAGGCTATTGAATTTCCCATGTTCGGCCAGTTTAATGGTGCCGGACTGAAGTCTGAAAAGGGTGACCATGACCAGGGCAAGCACCGCAATGCTGACCATGATTTCAAGCAGTGTAAACCCCTTTTCGTTCCGCTGTGGGATATGGGGCAGGATATAAGGTTTAAATGCAGTCATTGAACGAGATGTGTCCTGGAATGGAATCCACAGCCATTAAAAATGGTTCGATTTTCAGTGAGACCAGGTCCTGGCCATCGTCCATATGAAGGATGGCCATATCTGAATATCCTTTTTTGCTGAATCCGATGACAACGGTTTGGTTATCATTATGGCGGGGAAACTCAATGCGGGTGATCCTAAGATCATGAAGCAACTCTATTTCGTTGTCCCGGGCTGTCTGTTTTTCATTCTCATCCATGGAGGAATCGGTTATCCAGAGTGTATTCGATTCCAGGGAAAAATGGAGAAAAAAATCCATGTCTTCCTGGACCGATTTGCTTTTCAGGGACTGAATCAACCGGATCAGCTTTCCGATTTCCTGATTTTTATTTTGGAAAATACCGGCTGCTTTGAACATGGGCATGGAGAAAAAAAGCATGGTTGAGATAATCATGATGACAACCATAAGTTCAATCAGGGTGAACCCGGATATGTTTTGGGGGCTATTCAATCTCCCAGCTTTTGATATCTTTATTTTTTTTCTCACCCCCGGGAGCCCCGTCTGCCCCATAGGATAAAATATCATAATCTCCGTTTACGCCCGGGCATAAATAGAGATATTCCCGTTGCCAGGGATCCTTGGGGATTCTTTTTTTGTCGAGATAACCGTCTTCACTCCAGTTGACTGCGGTGGGTTCCGTGGTGGGTTTTTCAATCAGTGCCGCAAGTCCTTGTTCTGTTGACGGATAGGTGCCATTGTCCAGTTTGTACATTTTCAGGCTGGTTTCAATGGCAACAATATCTATTTTTGCCTTTACCGCCTTTGCCTCATCGGTTCTCCCCATGTAGCGGGGGACAATCATGCTGGCTAGTATACCCAGGATGATGACCACCACCATCAGCTCTATGAACGAAAACCCTTTATCATTATGAATCATTGTTCTCCTACCCCTAGGGTATTTTTGTGTCATCAGTAAATGAACATCTTCGTAATATTTAGCAATAACACCGTGGAAAGTAAAGGCGATGACACATCTTTTGCTTGCCAATTTCCATCAACCCTAACTTGATACACCAGGGACAGGAGAGAAAAGCAATAGGGGGAAAACCATAATATTTCATGAAAATTTGACCCTTTGTTATTCCTGCTACATCTGCTTGAACAAATGTTCATAGGACCGGCTGACGGCAATGAGCTGATCTACTCCATCAAATCCCACCATCATTTGATTGGTAAACGATCGCTTGCTGACCTTAATTTTATCGATATTGACAATTGAACTGCGATGCACCCGCCAGAACCGGCTTGGATCAAGAGTATTTTCAAGCTCCTTAACAGGGGTTTTTATTAAAAATTCATGGGTTGCAGTCCGGACAATGGTGTACTTGTCTTCCGCTTTGAAATAAAAAATTTGAGAGACCGGAACAAAACGAAGATCAGTGCCTGTCTTTACCTTTACCAGCCTTAAATAATCCGGTGCCTGCCTGTTTTCCAGAACCTGGATGACCCGTTGCATCTTTTCATCCACATCAAGGACCTTCTCTTTTGTATTCAACTTCTCTTTTGTTTCCAACTGCTTTTTTAATCGCAAAATGGTGGTCTGCAAACGATCTTTTGTCACCGGCTTTAAAATATAATCCATAGCCTCACTTTCAAACGCCTGGACAGCATACTGATCATAGGCTGTGATAAAAACAACTTCGCAGAAACCAGATACTTGCTTAGCCACTTCAATACCGCTCATGCCCGGCATTTGAATATCTAGAAATGCGATATCCGGTTTTGTGCTGTGGATCAAAGACAGGGCTGTAACTCCGTTTTCTACCTGGCCCAAAACGATTAATTGCGGCCATAATTTTTCAAGCAGTTTTATGATACCGATTCTTAAATTTTCTTCATCATCTGCGACAATGGCGGTCACTTGTTTCATAGCGGTACCTTGATTGTGGCTGTTACCCCTGAAGGATGATTTTGAGTCAATACCAGGCTGGCTGTTGTCCCATAAATACTTTCAAGCCGTTGGCTGACATTGTTAATACCAATACCGGCCTGGCTGGCATTATCATCCAGCCCCCTGCCGGTATCACAAATCTCAATATTCAGCATATCGTTTTCAATCCTGCAGTCAATGCTTATTTTCCCGCCGTCAATTTTTGGCTCCAACCCGTACTTGATGGCATTTTCAACCAGAGGCTGAACAATTAAGGGTGGAAATAAAAAATGAGGGTGGCCGGTCGAGTCATTGATCTCATAGGAGAGTCTTTTTCCCATCCGGATTTTAAAAATATCCAGATATCGGCGAACCAGATCCAGCTCCTGGGACAATGTCACCATCTCCTGCCGGGTTCGCAAAAGCGAAATCCGCAAATATTCATTCACATCAATGAGCATTTGCCTGGCTTTATCCACATCAATATCAAAAAGCGAGATCACATTGGACAGGGTGTTAAATAAAAAATGGGGTTCGATCTGGGCCTGTAACAATCGTAATGTTGTCATGGCTGCTTCTTTTTCCATGGACAGACGTTTTATTTTTTCATTTTGTATTCTTTTTTCCGACTCGACCAGTTTTTCCCTGGCCGTAAAAAAATATATAATGGGAACACCGAACACCACACCAAACACCGCGATATATGAAAACACATGCTCATAATAATAACTTACAGATAATCCGTCAAAAGAAGATATAAATCCCCAGCTTAGCAATCCGCCGATCACCACACCAACGATTAAACCCGCTGCGATACATACCACCATCCATTTTTTAAGTATTTCTTCACTGATAAATATACCCAGATCAACAAATAAACAGATGGACAGGCCTGTGAATTGTGAAATGATAAATATCTCCCAAAATCGAGGCTCCCTAATAACCATAAAAGTTAATACCAAAGCGATGGCTGTGTTAAAAACCGCTGTAATTACCAGAGAGAATATTGCATTTTTTGAGTGTTTCATAAACCAAGCTCTTTAATAATGTTAATCTTTACCCCTAATGTTGCATTAAAATTTTTAGGTCTGACCTTCAGGTTATTCAACGTCAAGGGTATACTCCAAGGTACTAAAAGCCTTTGGGTTGTGCAACTCCATTCATCCTCCAAATTTGACCATTCATCACTTAAATTTTCCATTCGTCTCCATTTGATTGTCATTGTCATTCAAAACCCTATGATTCCAAGCAAGATTGAACGGGTAATACCGCCCGACATACCTAAGGAGACAAACCAATGAAACCGCTTTTAATCCTTTTTTCCATTCTTCTGATGACAATTGGACAAACCGCACTGGCCGGTCAGATCACACCGGCAACTACCACCCTCGAAATCCGCATCACAGGATTTGACAACACCGATGGCGTGGCCAAAGTGGCCCTTATCAATTCCAAAGACAATTATGAGTCAGAGGGAAACCCCTACAAGGGCTTTAATTACAAAATAGTAAACAATGAGGTGATCCAGATAATCACACTTCCTTATGGGGAGTATGCGATTAAAGTTTTTCATGATGAAAACGGCAATGATGAACTGGATACCCGGATATTTGGTATTCCCAAAGAAAAGTATGGATTTTCCAATAATGCTAAGGGGAGCTTTGGCCCTCCGGATTATGAAGATGCGCGCTTTCAATTGGCATCCCCAAAACATAAAATATCCATCCAAATTCAATAACCCATCTAAAATGAACTTTAGTATAGATTAAGGAGGATCATCCCATGACATTTTCACAAACATTGTCCAGACGCAAATTTTTAAAAACCCTGGCTTTGGCATCCAGTGCCGCCGCAATCGACTGGACAGGCCTGGACGCTCTGGCAGCCCAGATTCCAAATAAAAAAGAATTTCCCATTGTTGTCATCGGCTCAGGACTTGGCGGCCTTGTCAGTGCGGCATATCTTGCGAAATTCGGGTTTGATGTCACCGTTCTTGAACAACACAGCATTCCCGGCGGATATGCCACCTCTTTTGATCGGGGCGATTTTAGTTTTGATGTTTCTTTGGAAGCAACTGTGGCCGAACATGCCATGCCCCAGATGATTCTTTCCGATCTCGGGCTCTGGGACAAGCTCAAAGTGGCATATACACCGGAACTGAGGCGAATTATCACCCCAACCTTTGATGTTACCCTGCCAGCCAAAAATCCTGAAGGCGTTAAAAAAGAATTATCAAAAACCTTTCCCCATGAAAAACAAGGTATCCACGCTTTTTATTCCCAAATGGAACAGGTCATTGCAGAACTCTGGGGCGATAAACACGTTAAAACATCCATGATGGCAACACTTGAACCGCTCTCTTTGGCGCAATGGATGAATCTCCATGTGAAAGATGTAGATGTGAAAACCTGCATGTCCGTTTTCTCAGGTTATTACGGACTGCCCCCGGAAAAAATCAATGCCCTTTTTTATGCCATTGCCACGGGTGAATATCTTGTCCATGGCGGACAATATTATAAAACCCGGTCCCAGGATTTAAGCGATACCTTAGCCTCTGGCATTCAACACAAGAATGGAAAAATCCATTACAACACTCAGGTAGAACACATCCTGTTTGATAAAACCCGGTCCATCACCGGCGTAAAAGACACCAGGGGCAAGACCTATCCTGCAAAAACAGTGATCGCCAATTGTCCTGTTCCGGTCCTGATAAATCAAATGATACCCAAAAAATTTATCCCCAAATTCTTTTTGGATCAGACAAAAAAAAGACAGACCTCTTTGTCCAGTTTTGTGGTCTGGCTGGGACTTAACAGCACAATTGATCATATCAAGAATTATGGAATTGACCTTTCAGGACCCGGCGGCACCCAAAACAATGAATTGTTCTCCCAAAAGGACCTGGCAGACTCAGGCATCAGCATCACCCTTTACGACAATTTATTTGACGGATATTCAGCACCGGGTAAATCCACCGTATCCATCATGTGTCTTTCAGATTACGACCCCTGGAAAAAATTTGAATCCGATTATTTCAATAACCAAAAAAATGCATACAACAAAGAAAAGGAACGGATTGCCCAAGCCTTTGTGAAACGAGTTGAAAAAAAGCTTATTCCAGGTCTTGCAAATAAAATTGAAGTTATGGAAATCGGCACCCCGTTAACCAACGTTTTTTACACCGGCAATACCAATGGCGCCATATACGGATACGACCGCAACCAACCCCACCTGAAGTCGAAAACCCCCATCAAAGGATTGTATCTTTCCAGTGCCTGGTCCCATGGCGGCGGCTACACCCCGGTCATGATGGGAGGCAGAGAAACCGCCAAACTGGTGCTGAAAGATTTTAAATCTTCAAAGATATAATATCATTATGGGTAAATAGAATATATCTCTTTCAGACACCATTTTTCATGAAATATCCAGGCGGGATGCATATATACATATAGTCCCATGTCCGTTCCAGTTCTTCAAAATGGTTTTCAACGCATTTGTAATTCGCTTGCTTTAGGGTTGCGCTGTTGGTAAACATCAAGATTATATATCGCTGACTGGGCCATGATAAAATCCAAGGCTTAGGATGAAATAGTGGAAAATAAAAAGGTATTGTTTGATCTCACTTCCAAGTTGGGTTATTGTTTGCCATCAATTCGCCAATATTAAAGATGGAGGAGGCTGTGCAAGGATTCAAATCGATTGTTTTGTCCGTTCTTCCCTTGGTGCTGTCCCTGGTTCTGATTTTTTTTTCCTGTACGGATCCACCCCCGTCCTTTGAATGCACCGATAGCATTGAGTGTGTGACCATCGGTCCTGGGGAACCGTTGAAAATTGGTGTTCTCCAGGCGTTATCCGGCAAAGTGTCTCCTTTGGGCCAAGAACAGATCCGGGGGCTTGAGCTTGCCATTGACAGGCAAAACGGGCAGATTCTGGGTCATCCCTTTGAGTTGCAGGTGGAGGATACCGGGTGTACAAGTGAGGGTGGCGCCAATGCCGCCTTGAAGATATTGGCAGACCCCCAGATGGTGGCCATCTTTGGAACCACCTGTTCCGGAGCCGCCAGAACTGTATCCCATGCCATGTCTGATGCGGGACTTACCATGATTTCCGGCAACAACAGTGCCCCTTTTTTGACCTCAATTGGGGGAAAAAGGGCACCGGATTTCCATCCCGGGTTTTTCAGAACATCAAACAATGAGGAAAATGCCGGGAAAACTGCTGCCATATTTGCATTTCAAACCCTTGGTATTCGACGGGTTGCCACAATCAATGACGGGGACATCTATACCCGGGGATTAACCAATGGATTCAGGCAAGCCTTTGAAAAACAGGGGGGCAAGATTGTTCTGGACACTGCCATCAACAAGGGCGAAATAATGATGCAGCCGGTATTGACCGCTGTGAAAAATGCCGGGGCTCAGCTTTTGTTTTTCCCTCTTTTTCAACCCGAAGGGAATCTGATTCTCCGGGGGGCCCGGGAGATTCCGGAATATAAAGATATCGTTCTGATGAGTGATGGTGCCTTGATTGAAAATTCTTTTATTCAGGATGTGGGGGAGAAGGGAAAGGGAATGTATTTTGTGGGGCCTGCCAAACCCAAAGGCCCGGCTGTGGATCTTCTGGCCCTTGAATACCAAAAAAAATACAAAGCCCCTCCGGGTAACTATTATTATCTCAACGCCTATGATGCCGCCATTGTGTTGTTGACGGCCATTGAAAAAATAGCCATTCAGGAATCAGGAACACTTCATCTGGGCCGGGAGGCCTTGAGGCGAGCGATTTATGGGACCCGCAATTTTAAAGGGGTTACCGGAAATTTGACCTGTGATGAATTTGGAGACTGTTCCCGGCCAGCTTTTGATGTGTTGAGGCTGGATGATCCCGGTGCCGGAGTAACGGCATTGCAGGAAAATGTGATATTTTCCTATACCTCAGAAGAATAGAGACCCCATACTTTTATGGATATATGGCATAAAATTCCCCGGTATTGGCAGGAAAGAAGTATTTCCTCTAAATTTGCATTGGGCAGTCGGCTTTTTCTATTGCTTATTTTAATGGTGGCGGCCACGGGGTATTATTCCCTGATCATTGTCGGAAAAGCTGAAAAATCAATTTTGATCAGTTCGGAAATACAGCGATTGGTGCTGGAGATGGATCGGGGCATGGAAAAATCCCATCGCTTGTACTATACTTTTTTGTTGCAATATCCGGTGGTCGGTTTTGAAAAGGCGCACCAGCAATATCTTCAACCTTCCATGCGGCAGATCGCCCAGGTGATCAAGATAAGTGAGGTGCTCAAACATCAGATTGAACAGTCCAATGTGAGCCGCGCTCTCCAGGCCAGTCAAATTGATCTGAATTTATATCTGTCTTCGGCCAGACGGTTTGCCGAGACCTCCATTGAATCCGTGGAATTGATCACCCAAATTTTTGCACCGGAAAGGGGGGGGGAGGCCCGGTTAGTGATAGCGTTGGATGACCTTGCGATCGTGCTTGCCGGGCATGACGCCCTATTGATACTTTTTCATGAAATGAAATCCCATACCCAGGAATATCGGATTGTTCGCAAGCGATTCATGATGCAGTCCGCCTTTAATGTATCCTTCCGGCTTCATCGGCAAATGGAACTCATCTCCCTTGGGCCAGCTGAAAGAGAGAAAATCACCGGACTGCTGGGTCAGATCAGGGATATTGCCGAAAAAATCCTGGAAACCGATCTTAAAATAAAATCCGTTATCAATGATTTTTCCCTCCAACAAAAAGCGATTGGTCCCATATCCGATTCCCTGGTCAAGCTGGCAACATTCGAGGTCGCCCAGGCCAGACTTAAAATAGCATCCACCCATAAGGCGGCACTTTTTCTCATGGCCGGGATTGCGTTGTTGGGTGTGTTTGTGGCTTTTGGTATCGGCAAGCTTTTAAATATCAGCATCACCGAAAAGCTGGTTCGATTGACAAAAAAGGCCCGGGAATTCAGACGGGGAAACCTGGAGGTTTTTGTGGATGAGGGGCCCGTTTATGAAGGACCTTTTGATGAAGGAGTACTTGATGAAAGGCCAAGGGACGAGATTGGACAACTGGCCGTTACCTTTAATATTATGAGTGCCCGGATGAATGTGCTTGTCAATGGTCTGGAATCAAAAGTGGACGTGAGAACCAAAGAATTGCAAGCCACCAATGAAAAATTAAGGGGGGAGGTTGAGGAGCGGATAAAAGCAGAAGCAGATCTGGTAGAGACCCAGGCGATACTCCAGGCAGCCCTTGACAACAGCCCGGCGGGAATTCTCATCGCCGATGCCAAAACCGGCCAGGTGCAATATATCAATGAAGTGGGGCTTTTGACCATGGATGAATCAAGGGAAACCATCCCTTCTGATTTTAATGTGTTTACCTATGTTAGAAAATTTCAGGGATATGGCCTTGACGGACACCCCATGGAACCGGGTGAGTATCCTTTAACCAATGTTTTGAGGAACGGTAAACCCATCAGTATAGAGTATCTGGTCAAGCAAACCGGTAGGCCTGATCGTTTTATGTGGGCAAACGCGGCTCCCATCATTGATGCCAGGGGGGAGGTCAAGGCGGGTATTTCTATTTTTCTGGATATCACCCAACGAAAAAAAGCGGAACAGGAACGGGAAAATCTTGAAGTACAACTTCGTCAGGCCCATAAAATGGAGGCTATCGGTACACTTGCCGGTGGAATCGCCCACGATTTTAATAATTTATTGGCAGCCATCATCGGGTATGCAGATCTGGCAAATGAGGATATTTCCCAAGGCCATCCGGCCAAAGATCAAATTGAAGAGGTTTTGAAGGCGGGGAGCCGGGCCAAAGACCTATTAAAACAGATTCTTGCCTTCAGCAGAAAATCAGAGCTGGGACGTGTCTCTGTTCAAGTGTCTTTGATTTTAAAGGAAGTGGTTCATCTTCTTCGGGCATCCATTCCCACCACCATTGAGATTCGTCTGGATATCGATCCTGGCTGTAGACCGGTATTGGCCGACCAGACACAGATTCACCAGGTGATTTTGAATCTGTGCACCAATGCGGCCCAGACCATGGAAAAAGAGGGGGGAATCCTTGAGATAAGTTTGACCCGGGAAACTTACGGGGCAAAGCTCTTCGAATATCCGGGGTTAACCCCTGGATCCTACGTTCAATTATCGGTTAAGGATACCGGGCACGGTATTGAAAAACAAATTCTGGATAAAATTTTTGATCCCTATTTTACCACAAAAAAAATCGGGAAAGGGTCTGGGATGGGATTGGCCATGGTCCATGGGATTGTAAAAAGACATAAGGGGGTGATCCATGTTGACAGTACCCCGAACGTTGGGTCTGTGTTCCATGTTTTTTTGCCGGAAAGTGATCAGGATGTTTTGGACCAGAATAAAAAAGTGAACCCGCTTGTTGGGGGAGGTGAACATATCCTGGTGGTAGATGATGAAGAAGCCATTGCCGATATGACGCGGATGCGGCTTGAACGGCTTGGCTACAAGGTCACCAGTATAACAAGCAGTCAGGAAGCCCTGGAACTTTTTGGCCGGGATCCGGGGCAGTTTGATCTTGTTATAACGGATCAGACCATGCCCCATATGACAGGAGAGAAAATGGCCAGGCAGATGATTTCCATTCGAAAGGATATTCCCATTATCCTGAGTACCGGATACAGTTCAAGCATTGATGAAGAAAAAACCGGGCAGATGGGTATTTGCGCCCTTCTCATGAAACCTGTGGAAATCAGAGAATTGTCTGAATGCATTCGCAGGGTTCTTGATGATCTTTGAAGATACCCCATCACAGGGTCGGCCTGGACAAAAAAAAGAATGACCCCGTCCAAGGGATGTGATATGCAAAGAATTTTTAAAATTTTAGAAAATAAAATTAGGGAGAATCTCATATGTCTTTAACAGATGACAGGAAGATCCATCAGATTGTTTCCGAGGCCCATAGCGGCCAAAGGGATCGTGAAAAAACCTATAGGGAGCGTGCCCTGAAAATGTATCCCTGGATCTGCGGCCATTGTGCCCGGGAGTTTGACGGCAAACGGTTAAAGGAGCTGACCGTACATCATAAAGATCACAATCATGACAACAATCCCCCGGACGGCAGCAATTGGGAGCTGCTCTGCATTTATTGCCATGACAACGAACACTCCCGGGATCAGGTGGCCGATGCCTATGCGGACGGGCCGGGGTCCACTGACAGGTCCACGAAAAATGATTTTTCGGACAATCCCTTTGCAGGATTGGGGGATTTATTAAAGGGGAAACTGCCTGAATAAATGATTTAACGGGCAGGCGATCACCATGGCAAAAACAAAACTACTCAAGTATGAACGCGTCAAAGAATTGTCAAATGTGACCTTTGCCAAGTTTGGAGAATCCCGGCCGCCAGGGGAATATCCCTGGTACGCACAAAATTTTGAGGGGATGGAAAAGGTTCTTGAGCTTGGCTGCGGCAAGGGAGAGCACAGCATTGGTTTTGCTGCCAAAAATTTTCATGGGCTGTATCTGGGAATTGACAGCAAGAGCCATCGCATCTGTGTGGGGGCAGAACAGGCCATTGACCAGGGACTCAAAAACGTACATTTCTTGAGGGTACGGATTGAGCGGATTGACGCATTTTTTATCAAACATTCCATAAACGAGATCTGGCTGACATTTCCAGACCCTCACCTGAAAAAGCGATCCATTAAAAACCGGCTGTCTGCCCCCACATTTTTAGATGCCTATGCTCGCTTGCTGGTTCCAGGGGGCAGGGTGCATTTGAAAACCGACAGTGAATCGCTTTATACTTACACCCGGGAATCTGTTGAACAATGGGGGGGGCGGGTTGTTGCGGCGGTTGATGATCTCCACAGGTCTGATCTTCACAGGTCTGAGCTGAATGGATCTGACTTCCATGGGTTTGGTCTGAATGGGTCTGAACCCCATTTGGGAGAAACCTGTTTGAAAAAAGAATGGCGACCCGGTGCCCGTGATATTGTTTCCAGCTTTGAGAGGGCCGCATTGTCCAAGGGGGCAAGTATCAAATACATGGCATTTACCCTGGGGTGAACCCCACAAAAAATAACCAGGCAGGCAATATGACAAGATCCCAAAATGATGACGATGGGTTGGTTTATTCCACAGAATTTGGAAAAATGTGTCCCAATTGTAGTCGATCCATAAAACAATGCAGCTGCCGGAAAAAAAGCCCCGTCCCTAAAAGTGCCGGTGGAAAATCCATTGGGGTTAAATGCGATGGGGTTGTCCGGCTAATGAGGGAAACAAAGGGGAGAAAAGGAAAAGGCGTTACCCTGATAGTGGGGTTGCCCTTGGAAGATCAGGAGTTGAAACAGATGGCAACCTCCCTGAAACAAAAGTGCGGGAGTGGGGGCAGTTTAAAGAACAAAATTATTGAAATCCAGGGAGATCACAGGGATGTACTGGAAAAGCAGTTGGGTCGCCTGGGCTATAAAGTTAAACGATCCGGTGGGTGAAAATGGCTTATGATCATAAGATTGTCAGGCCCGGTCGGGTAGAGGGGCGGTTTTTGTCTGAATCCGGAGAAGAACGGATACCACCACCAGATTGGGGATTTCTTCCCGCGGGAGATGCTGCCATCACGAAGAGCGTAAAAGCCAAAGGGGAGGTCTGGGTAGTCCAGGTGCCCATGGGCCGGCGGATAATTTCAAAGGGGATGTGGGCCCGGCAAGCCGATATCCTATCGTCCCAAAAACAGATCCAGGAAAAGCGGTCAACTCCTGAATATGCCCGGCAGCGGATTAGGGATCTGGCCCTTCGGGAGGCAAAACAACTCGCTTACGTGGAAACGTTTCTTGTTCAAGTGATTCAATTTCTAAATTTTCATCCCAGATACCAGCAACAAGCAAGCGTTTTGGGGGAAAAGATTACCGCCCATGCCACCCCGGTCAACAGCGGGACCGTGGCAAGAACCCAGCTTATCCCCATTGAAAAAAGAGCCCAGGCCGCTGTTATTGCCTGGATGCGTCACAAGACAACGGCCTATGATTCAATGCCCATCCCCAGGATAAAAGGTAAAAGAAGAGAAATCAGGAGGGCTTTGGCGGTAAAATCCGTGGAACTTTTGGAGGCCTATCGTAAGGGACGGGAAATTGCCCAAACCTGTCCTTTGAAAAAGGCATTGGATTGATTACTTGGTATTTTGTCTGATTCGGAATCTCGCCTCTCAAAAAAACTTAGCAAAAGGCCGGTTTAAATCAGGTATCGATTATTTGTTTCTTCCTTTCCTGATGGACGCAAAAAGATCCCGAATCCGAAAAAAACGCCGTTTAGAAAAATATGCATGAAACTCTTTTTCCCCGGGCATGGGATAGTATTGATCCTCTTCCGGAACAATGCTTCCAGGGTCATCCCCCCGGGCAAGTTTTCGGCCCACGTCCTTCAAAAGCCCGGCCCCGACAACGGCGGTTTCCACCAAAACATTCTGCTGGGTCATCCCTGGTAGCAATTTGAACGACCGCCTGGCAATGATCTCTCCGGTATCGATTCCCTCGTCGATCCAGTGCAAAGTGACTCCGGCCTTTTCCCGGCCGTGCCTGAGCACCCAGAGATAGGTCATGGCACCCTTATACGCCGGAAGCCAGCCCGGATGAACATTCATCACCCCCATTTTGGGAAGAGAGATCACCGGTTTTTTTAGTCTAACGTAGAAACCCTGGCCCTCTGGGCCAGGTCAGAGTGCAGTGGCTTTGCCATCTGTACGGCTCAATGTTACTCAATATTCGAAGTTGTCCCCACAACACACGAGTAAGGAGTAACAAATGAGCCGATTCC
>JAFLJU010000249.1 GCA_022712835.1 Desulfobacteraceae bacterium | reverse complement strand
GAAAAAAGCGAATATGCACGGACCTTTAATGTCTTTGTTGAAGGGGAATATTTTGAAGTAGGGGTGGATGAGGTTGGCGGATCTCCCGTGATCACCTACGCAGCTCCGGCTGCTGCCGTTCCTGCGCCTGCCTCACCTGTTGCTGCAGCTCCGGTTGCTGCACCGGTACAGGCCGCCCCGGCAGTGCCCGCACCCAAACCCGTGGCTCCCAAATCGGCTGCCTCGGGAACACCGGTGACGGCCCCCATGCCCGGCATGGTCATCAAGTATGAAAAAAATGTCGGAGATGCGGTCAATGAAGGGGAGACCGTTGTGGTGATTGAAGCCATGAAAATGGAAAATGCACTTCCGGCTCCTGCCAGCGGCGTGATCGTTGCCATCAATTATAACAGTGGCGATTCCGTGGTCAAGGGCGAGGTTCTTGCCGTTATCGAATGAGTCGTTTGACAAGTCAAGGCTTATGCTTATTTTGGTAGTCTTAAAATATTTAAGACTACCAAAGGAGAAATGAATAATGGCATTTGAAACAAAAGATGAACTGCTTGAACAATATATAAAAATGGACAAACCCCATTGCCCCCATTGCGACCTGGAAATGACCCTGTGGGAGGTTCCCCAGATTCCTGTTTCTGATGGGTTGGGGTGGGGAACGCCCTATTTGTTCATCTGTTTTAATGATGACTGTCCTTCCTATAAAAAGGGATGGGATCATCTCCAGGAGGTCATGGAACAGACGGCATCCTATAGGTGTATCAATGAACCTGGGCAGAAAAATTTTGAATATATGCCCGTCTTCAGTCCCATAGGCGCAACAGGACAAATCCTGGATGATGCCGCTCTAATTGAGCAGGACAGAAAGAAAGAGTTGGCTATACAGACCTTTTCCCTATTGACCGATTATTATATAACAAAGGACTGGGATGAAATATTAAAGATTGTGCTGGATCCCAAAATTCCGCCCAAGGCGAGACTTAAAGCGGCTGAGATGGTCGGTGAGTTGGGTGATGCGGAAGCTGCAGAGCATTTGCTGAATCATAAGTTTCCCTCACCGGTTCTAATTGCTGGGGTGAAAAAGGCCGTTGAACAGCTCCATGAAAGGCATTACACAAGGGAATGTCCCTATTGTGCAGAAATTATTAAAAAACGGGCCACCCTGTGTAAACATTGTGACAAAAAAGTATCCCGGGCTTTATAAAAACGGTTTATAAACGTTAAAAGCGAGAGATAGGAAAAGGCGTTGTTTTTCCCGATCTCTCGCTTTTTTTTGTATACCCTTTGCGTAAACCGATGCATGTCTGATGGATCGGTTACCTGTTTATTTTCTCCATATTAAAGGAGCGGTAAATGATCATTTCTAATTTTCTTTTTTCAGGGGCATAAATAGTCTCTTTGATGGTGGCTATATTTTTTTGGGCCGTTTCCCTGGTGGGGATGGCATCAAGCCCCTGTCCGATTGTTTTGCCGGAAATCGTATCCATGATGACGGCATTCCTGCCATCGGTGGACACGGCAAAGGGGATTTGAAACTCATACACCAGCCGGGCCCCGGCCAGGATCTCCCGTTCATAGGATCCAATGGAACCTGCCACGCAGGTGATTGCCATAAAGGGAGTATTATTGCAGTATACAATCAGGTCAATGGCAGAAACATAGTCATCTCCTTTGAACTGAACAATAAGGGGGACATCCACTCGTATCTCATCCTTGCTGAATCCTTTTGTTTCCACCAAGAATTTTTCAAAGATCTGGCGGCTGGCTTCAGATCCCACGTTGTCAATTTCCCGTCCGGTAATAAAATCTTTTATGGGTTCATACATATTTATTTCGCTTATATTAAAGGGGTTCCTGTCATTTCATCGGGTTGGCTCAACCCCAGGGCCTTGAGGATGGTGGGGGAAATGTCCCCTAAAATTCCGTTTTGAACCGGGGTCTCTTTGAATCTTTTGCCGGCAACGATAAAGCAAACCGGGTTCTGGGTATGTGCGGTATGGGGGGAACCATCATCGGCAATCATCTGTTCTAAGTTTCCATGATCTGCTGTGACAAAGGCAGTTCCATTGGTTTTCCAAATGGCATTGACCACTTTTTCTACACAGGCATCAACGGTTTCACAGGCCTGTATGGCAGCCGCAAGAATTCCGGTATGCCCCACCATATCCATGTTGGCAAAATTTAATACAATAAAGTCAAATTTACCCGAGGCGATTTGTTCACAGGCAGTTTGTGCAACTTCTCTGGCAGACATGGCAGGTTTTTGGTCATAGGTGGCAACATCCCGGGGGGAGGGGATCATGATCCGTTGCTCCCCATCAAAAATAGCCTCATTTCCCCCATTGAAAAAATAGGTGACATGGGCATATTTTTCTGTTTCTGCAATCCTGAGTTGGCACAGTCCCTGGCGACTTAACACTTCGCCCAAAACATGGGTCAGGGGTTCAGGGCTAAAGGCGGTTGGCAGATGAAAATTCGAATCATACTGGGTCATGGTAACAAAAGAGGATAAAGCCGGGCGCTGCTGTCGTTTAAATCCGTCAAACTCTTTTTCAATTAAGGCCCTGGTGATCTCCTTGGCCCGGTCTGCCCTGAAATTGAAAAAAATCAGACCGTCCTGATTCTGGAGAGTCCCTTGGGTTTCCTGTTCTTGGTCTGTTTTACCGCAGAAAAAAATAGGTGGTATGAATTCATCGGTTACGTTGGCATCATAGGCATCCTGGACCGCCTGGATGGGGTCTGTTGCAAGTGTGCCTTCCCCGTTGGTATAGAGACGATAGGCTTTCTCCACACGGTCCCACCGGGTATCTCGGTCCATGGCCCAATAACGGCCGCAAATACTTGCAATCGCTCCCAAGCCTACCTGGTCAATGTGGGCCTGAAGTTGTTTGATGTAGGCGATGCCGGCTTTGGGTGAGGTATCCCGTCCGTCAAGAATAGGATGAATATAAAGGTTTTCTATTCCATTTTGTTTGGCCATGTCAATGAGGGCAAACAGATGGGAGATATGGCTGTGAACGCCGCCATCTGACAGCAGGCCCAGAAGATGTAGTCCTGTGCCCTTTTCCCGAACCGTCTCCATGGCTTTTTTAATCTCTGGATTCTCAAAAAAACGATTGTCTTCAATGGCGGTATTGATCCGGACAAAATCCTGGAACACTTTGCGCCCGGCTCCGATGTTCATGTGACCGACTTCTGAATTTCCCATGGTGCCGGATGGGAGGCCAACGGCCAAGCCTGAGCAGGCAAGTTGGCTGTTGGGAAAGCGTTGCAGAAGATGGTCAATAAAAGGGGTGTTGGCCTGGGCAAATGCATTCCCGGGGGTTAGGGGGTTAATCCCCCATCCGTCCAGGATCATTAAAATGTTGACCGGATGATTGTTAGAAGTCGTCATCTTCATCATCGTCTTCTTCCGTATCCAGTATAGGGCCGAACTGGGAGAGATCAATCCTGGGGGCATCACTCCATAGTCCTTCAAGATCATAAAAATCTTTTGCTTTGGACTCAAATACATGGATGATGATATGACCATAGTCTAACAATGCCCATTCCCCTTCCTTGATCCCTTCCATGCCATACACTTTGATCTTTTTTTGTTTCAGGGATTTGATGATATGTTCGGCCAATGAGGTCATCTGTCGTGCCGAAACAGCTTCTACAATAACGATCATGTCGGTATAAGAGGTCATGTTACGGACATCTATTGCGGTGATGGATTTTGCCTTTCGTTCAAAAATGGGGGCAAAAAAGGGAGTGTATTCTTCTGTCAAGGCCATGGGGTTGCTCATTTATATAAATCCTTTGTTATGATGATATTTTCTACATTTGCCGGGACAAGCCCTTTAATGGACTGATTGTTTTTTACCCGTGCCCGTATCATGGTTGAGGAAATGTCAATTTTGGGTACATTGCAAATGGTTACCGGCTGAAGTTGCGCATGGGTAAATTTCATTTGTTCAATATTTAATTTGTATCCTTTTGAAATATGTTCGTCAATAAAGGATGCAATGGGTCCAATTCCGTTCCTGTCTCCCCTGAGCATGACAATAATGGGAATCGCCCTGAAAATAAGGTTCTGTTGTTTCCAGGTGGTGATATCAAAAAATGCATCGGACCCCATTAAAAGGAAGAAATTGACAGGAGGGGCATGAACTTTCTCCTGGGCATGGGCATCGCTTTTAAAATCATAAATGGTATCAATGGTAAAGGAGGGACCTTTTCGTTTCAATTCAATGTCAGAGGCATAAATTCCTTCCAGATCTGCCACCCCAGCCGTTACCATTTCCATTCGATCACGGGCCGGGGCCAGGTCGGTGACAGATTTGTGGGGCGGGGTGGCAGAAGGGAATAAAAAAATCTTTTGAAGATGAAAGGCCTGCTTCACATATTTAATGATACCGAGATGGCCATTATGAAGTGGATTAAAGGTCCCTCCAAAAAGTCCTGCCATGACTTATTCTTTATGAAGTCTGGTGGCCAGCAGTTTTACCAAGGAGGTTACACCCTGGCCGCTAGCTGCTGAAATGGTTAGAACCTCAATTTTTGGCAGGGCGGCTTTAAAACTATTCACCCGGTTTTCTACCCCCGTAAGATCCATTTTGTTAAGTATCACAATCTGGGCTTTTTTGGCTAATTTATCGCTGTACATGGTCAGCTCTTTGTTTATCAATTTAAAGGCTTCAAGGGGATTGTCCGGGTTAACATCACCCACATCAATCAGGTGAATTAAAATTCCGGTCCGTTCAATATGCTTTAAAAATTTGATACCCAGACCGGTGCCCTCATGGGCCCCCTCAATGAGTCCCGGGATATCTGCCACGGCAAACGGTTCCCCAAAAGGGGGTTCTACCATGCCAAGGGTCGGAGTAAGGGTGGTAAACGGGTAATCGGCTATTTTAGGTCGGGCAGAAGACATGGCAGAAATTAAGGTGGATTTGCCTGCATTCGGCAGTCCCACAATACCCACATCGGCCAGGAGTTTTAATTCCAGTTTCAGTCTTTTCTCTGTCGCGGGCATCCCAGGCTGGCAAAATCGGGGCGCCCGGTTGGTAGCTGATGCAAATCGCTTGTTTCCCTGACCGCCGATACCGCCTTGGAGCAGAACGTGTTCCGAGTGCTCAAGGGTCAGATCAATAATGGGTTCAAGAGTATCGGCGTCGGATACCAGGGTTCCGGGAGGAAAATCTAAATATATATGACTTCCGTTCTTACCATGTTTTTTTTTGCCAAGTCCAGGTGCCCCATTCTTGGCATTGAAAAGTTTTTGGCGGCGATACTCATAGAGTGTCCGTTGTCCCGGATCCACCCGTAGGATTACATCACCACCATCACCACCATCTCCACCGTCAGGGCCTCCAAATTCAATGTACCGTTCCCTGCGAAAACTCATGCATCCCGGTCCACCTTTACCAGAGCTGACGGTGATAATTGCTTCATCTACAAATTTCACGCGGCATAAACGCTGACTTTTTTCCTGTCGCGACCTTTACGTTCAAAGGTCACCACACCGTCCATCTTTGCAAAAAGGGTATAGTCTTTACCCATGCCCACATTTTCACCCGGATGGAATTTGGTGCCAACCTGTCTTACAATGATGGTTCCGGCCGAAATCATTTCTCCGCCAAATTTTTTGACACCCCGACGCTGACCAGCTGAGTCCCGGCCATTTCTGGTACTACCTGCTGCTTTTTTATGTGACATCTTTTTCTTTCCTTAAGCCGAAATAGATTCGATTTTAATTTCTGTATAATGCTGTTTGTGGCCTTGCATCTTCCGATAGCCCTTCCGGCGTTTATACTTGAAAACTAGCTGTTTTTTACCCCTTCCCTGCCCAACGATGTGTGCTTTTACAATGGCATTTTCAAGCTTGGGGGTCCCAAGGGTAACTACTTCACCGTCTGAATACATGAGGATATCATCAAATTCAATCTGAGAACCTTCGGTTCCTTCAAGTTTTTCAACTTTCAGAATTTGTTCTTCCTGAACCTTGTATTGCTTTCCTCCGGTTCTGATAACTGCGTACATGTTAAACTCTCCTTATTATTTCAATACTTTTTGCAATTTCAAAAAACTCTTAATTTTATATATATATCTTATATTTGTCAATATATATTTCTTGATTTTGTGAGAGACTCCAAAACGAATGTCTATCGATCCTGAGACTATACCTTTTTTTGAACCAGGGGTCCAGTCAAAATCAAGCCCTGGACATACCAAATTTATTATCCTCGTCTTGACTTCATTTTAAACTTTGAATACTAATGGGAGTATCTGGTGAATAATGTCAATTTAAAATGAGCGAGTAGATGAGCAAATATAGGACGCGTTTGCTTGACCAATTCAATAGTTAAAAATTTTAGAGAGGTGCCATGAAAAATGCAGTTGTCCGTTTAACCCAATGGATTATGGTTATCTTGATGTTGGCCTGTTTCGGCTGCACCCCTGTTGTGTACGAATACGCCAGCAGTCCTGCATCAAAGACGCTTGAAACCCGGATATTTCGTGTCAGTTTTACGCCGAAAAAAGAAGGTATTAGTTATTTTTCATCCTTTATGTTGGAGATTGAAAATAAATCCGATGCCCCCATTGAAATCGACTGGAACAAAACCCGGTATCTCCATGATGAAAAAAACCGGGGCGGGTTTGTGTTTGAGGGAATCCAACCCATCCAGGTTAAGGAAAAAAGCATCCCCAATGGGGTGATTCTTCCAAACGCACGATTTTCTAAACAAATATTTCCCCAGGCAAAAATTGCCATGTCCGAAAGAAAGGACTATTCAGCTGGAAAAGATAAGCCAGGGCTCTATGGCGGGAAACTACCCCCGGGAGAAAACAGCATTCTTTTGGCCATTCTAAGCCATGGTGAATTGATCGGTAAAAAAATATCGGTTGTGATCACGGAACAAATAAAATAGCGGATTAAATTTTTTAGTTTCATTCTGGGCAAATTTTGTTTGCCGTTGATTTTCTAAATCCGGATTGATAGGGTATAATTTTTTTGTGAACGATTAATGGCACTGCTGGAAAGGTCGGCATTGCACAATGAAGAATGTTACCAAAAGTTTAAATAGGAGTTTAAAAAAAAATGAAAAATAAATGTTTTGCAGCCCTGTTGGGCATCTTGTTCCTAAGCATCGGCGGTTGCTATAAATATGTAGCGGTTCATCCTGAGAAATCAGATGCGCAATTTTCTGTAGACCAGAAAGAATGCGAACAAAGAGCCCGGGACTATGCAAAAACCAGGGTTCCAGATTGGGGCGGACCCGATGATACCTCCTATGGCAGGAGTGTCAGTGACAATGAAATTAATACTTCCCGAAGATGCATGCGGGATAAGGGATGGAGCTATCATTTTCGTAAATAATTGTTTTCCCCCGGGATCATTTCTTTTCAAAAGAATACACGAGTCCATGGGCATAATTTTTTATAAATTATATTATAAACTATAATTGGTTGGTATGAGCTCTTCGACTATTTTATTGATTCATCCCCCGGCAGACAATCCGCTACATCCTTGCTGGGATGCGGCCGTTATGGCAGGGATCATTTCTGATGCCGGATTTTACCCCATTCATTACGATGCAAATCTTGATTTTTGTCGGACCTATTTTTTTTTAAAAAAAAATGATGGACTTGATCTAAATAAATTCACCGGAAAAGAGTTTTTTGACCCCGCCTTTTTTCTGGGGTGTAAACAAAAAATAAACACCTGCCTGACCCTGGCAGCCCATGGCCAATCTCCAGTTGGTGCTAAGTTGTGGACAAGAGATGGGAAAGAGGATGGGAAAGAGGATGGGAAAGAGAATGGGAAAGAGAATGGGGCGGATACGCAAACCAGGCTTCTTGGTGAACCCGGCCTTGAACAAAATCTTGGGAAAGTTTTTGAGAAAGGTCTTGAGAGAAAATTTGACATAGATGATCCCGGGACTGTCGTTTTTTTGATTTCTTCCCAGGATCAGACGGTGGCTGCCCAGGCCATGGTAAATTTTATTAAGTCCAGATATCCCGGAGTGGGGGTGCTGGGGCTGACCCGGAAGAACCCGGATCTTTTTAATCTCCAAGGGGTTGATCATCTTGTCTGGAACAAGGGGCCAAAGGATCTTGCCCGGTTGAAGCGATTGCTGGGTAAGGACCCTGGTATAAAAATGGATACCCAAGAAATTTGCCCGGACTTCAGTGGCATGGAGATGGGTCACTACCTGACGCCTGGGCGGGTGATGCGGGTTTATCCTCTGTTTTTTAAAAACCCGGTACGCTTATCTGATTTTCTGGAAGACCAGATCTGCTCTCAGGGTGTCCAGGGATTTGTGTTTGCCAAAGAAGCCACGCACGCTTGTTCCCTATCCGATATGTGCCGGCATCTTGCCCATTGGCTTTCCATTAAACAGCCTCAGATTTATTTTAGTTTACAGGTCGGGACAGAAGATTCCATTCCCGGGGATCAGAATAATTTACCTGACCTGTTTTTATCCGGGCTTCGGCTGATCCATTGGGAGGGGGAAGCCAGATCCGGGATTTGTGAAAAGACATTATGGGAGGCATCCAAAATAGGTATATGGAATCATCTAACCTACCCGGATCTGTTCAGAAAACAAGGCGGTAACGACCCAAACACCCAGTCTAAGGCAAAATTTATTGTCAACAACCCCAATATTGTCCATTCCTTTAAGGATACCGGTCAGGCTTCACTTAAGTCACTGTCACCCCAAAATTTGATCCAAGAATCGATTTGGCGGCGGGTGCAGGGGTTCATGGATTATGCCAAGGTTCAGCCTTTGCCCGGGGTTCCCTTTTGGAATTTTCTGGATACGCCGGCCTGGTTGCTGGTCTATTTGAGTCAATTTAGCCGCAAATCCCTGTCCTGCCTCCGGGCAGATATGGCAAATGGGTCCATTATTTGTCTTGGAAGCCAAATGGATTTTGTTTATCAATCGCCCAGGGAACTTGGCCTTGGTATTCTGGATGAGATTTGCAAAATGGTGGAAGCGGGTGGATCCGTGGACTTAACCCATGTCCGCTACAATCTTGAACGGGCCTATTTGATCGGATATGCTGTGGAAAACGGTGTGATCATCGGAAACTCCAGCTTAAAGCACCCCCGGAAGGCATTTATCGAACGGCTCAAACAGATGACAGGGGTTGATTTTGCCCATTTTGTGGAAAGGGGGTATACCTCGGTAAGACCTGAGTACCGTAGCCTGGGAGTGGGGGCAAAATTATTGGAAGGGCTGACCAAAAGGGCAAAGGGTCACAAAGTATTTTCCATTATCAGTGAGCAGAATGTGGCCACCCAGAAAATTGCCATCCGGAACAATACCCAAAAAATTCTGACCTATTTCAGTGAAAAATTGAACAAGCAGATGGGGGTTTGGATGCCCGAGGAGATGATTGACACTTTTCGTGGTGGATCAAAGGGGAATGATGAAAGAGGATAAGGTAAAATGATTATTGGCGTAATGACCGTCAATGGGATCGATTTTCATCCCAATAAACGGTTGATCGAGGCTGCGCATTCCGGTCACCAGATCTTGCTTGTGAATCCCTACGACATTATCTGCACCATGGATATGAAAAAATCCGGGGGGACCTATTTTTCCGGGTTTCCCTTTTCCGGGTTTCCCATAGACGCTTCAGGTTTAATCCCGGATGTGATACTGCCCCGGCAGGGCTCGCCCATGGGGGAATACGGATTTGTCCTGCTCCGCCATTTTGTGAAGATGAAAATTCCTCTGGTTAATGGGATTGAGGGGGTGACCATTGCAAAAAATCAGTATATGACCCTCCAGGCCCTGGGGGCTGCCGGGATAGCGGTTCCCGATTCCTGTTTTATTACCCGAAAAACGAGTTTTTTCAAAGCGGTTGAACACCTGGGCGGTTTCCCGGTCATTGCCAAACAGGTGGATGGCATGGGGGGAGATGGGGTGGTAAAAATTGAAACAAGGACCCAGGCCCAAGGCTATCTGGATACCCATCTCAATCCCTTGAAGGGGATGCTGGTTCAAAATTTTTTAGATCCTTCTGGTCGCCAGGATGTGAGAATGCTGATGATCGGCGGTCGCCTGGCCGGTGCCATGGCCCTTAAACCTAGCCCCGGTGATTTCAGGGCCAATATTCATCAAAATGGCCAGGCAATTCCCATTGATCCGCCAGGGGAATGGGTGGAGATTGCCCTGAATGCGGCAAAGGCCTGTTGTCTTGAAATAGCCGGGGTAGACATGATCATTGAAAAAGGGGGGACCCCCCTGGTGGTCGAGGTAAATTACTCTCCAGGGTTCAGGGGGCTGGAAGCCGCCACTGGACGAGATATTGCCCGGCAAATTTTGGATTATGTCACCTCGGTCATCCCGATAAAAAATGACAAAAATTGATAACAATAACCATTTAACTCAGAAAATTAAGAAAAGCAGCCAATGAAAATTATTGATTTTAACCTGACCCGGGAGTCTGAATTCATCATTGCACAAGCCCGGGTGATTTTTGAAGATTGTGGTCGGCCTGAACAAAGTGTATACATTAAAACCCCTTTGTCTTTTGCCGATGGGTTTGGGGTTAATCCCGATGCTTTTTTAGTAGGTTGCCTGTTGCCGGCCCTTCACCTGGGAGAAAAAAGAATCTTTATGGATCAACCGGTCTGCCCCTTTCTCAAGGAAGGGTTAGGGGTTGCCATGAAGCTTTTGTCCCATTGGACAAAGGCGCGGCCAAATGGGGGCTACACCCCTCTTCGGATCGAGGCCAAATCCAGGGAAAATTTAAATAGTTTGATTCCCGTAAGAACCGGTATGGTCATGTCCGGGGGGATGGACTCCCTTGCCGCCCTTCGGTTAAACCGGCTGCATTATCCAAAAGATCATCCCGGATATGTACAGGATTCCTTTTTTCTCCACGGGTTTGATATTGGCGGTGTGGTTGAGCGGGGAATGAAATACCATGTGTTTGACAGGGCCATGGAAGCGATCTTAAAAATTACCAGGGATGCAGGTTCCCAGCTGATAGCGGTTTATACCAATCTGCGTCATTTGTGTGATAATAGGGAACTTTGGCTTGACAGTTTTTTCGGAGCGGTGCTGGCGGCCATGGCCCATACCTTCAGCACTCGGATAAACCTGATGTTTATCGCATCCTCCTATGACATTCCTAATCTGCATCCCTGCGGTTCCCACCCCCTGCTGGATCCGGAATATTCAAGCTATGGGGTGAGGCTTCGCCATCGGGACCATGAAATGTCCCGTTTGGAAAAAATTAAAATCGTCTCGGGCTGGGATGTGGCATTTCAAAATTTTCGGGTCTGTCTTGCCAATGTACCGGACCGCCTGAACTGCGGAAAATGTGAAAAATGTGTCCGGACTATGACGGAGCTTACCGCCCTGGGGGTGCTGCACAAGACCCAGGCCTTTGTTGAGGATGAGGTGACCCCGGAAGATATTGAGCAATTTGATATCACCATCCGGGTGCGGCCGCCTTTTTACAGACCCATGGTTCCTTTGCTCAGAGATCAGGGCCGGGATGACCTGGCCGATACCATTGAAAGGCTGTTAGACAAAACAAACGGTTAGACAATTTGCTAAAAAAAGGAAATATGAAAAAAATAGGCCTGTTATTGGCGTTGGGAAACATGCTGGGGGGGGCGACCACTTTTTTTTATTTCAAATTTTTTTTACCGACAACCGAGCACAATTCAGCCACTCCGGGATATTATGATGTCTTGATTTTTCTGGCAGGTATGACACTGCTGATTGCCCTGGGGTTTTTCCTGTTTAAAAGAAAATCGGGCAGAACCCTGTACGCGGTGGCCGAAGGTCGGCGGGACATATCCGAGTTTGACGAATCCATGGTTCACCATCTTCAAAGGAGCGCCCTCCAGTATCCCATGGTTGTTACAGTGATTTCCTTTCTGGTATGGAATCTGGCGGGTTTTATTTTTGGGTTTCTGGAACCCGTGTTCACGGCAAAAATTTTTCATCTGCCAACACCGGATCTGCTGCTTTGTCTGAGACAATTTTTAGGGATCATTCTTCTTGGCGGAGGGGTGACCTGTATGGTTCTGTTTTTTGTTCTGGAAAATGCCTGGCGTCCCCTTATACCCAGGTTTTTTCCCCAGGGCCGGTTAAACCGGGTCAAGCATGTGTTTAAAATCAGCGTCAGAAAACGGTTTTTAGTGGTCATCTTGGGAATTATCTTGATTCCCTTCCCCATTATTGCCACCACCATTGTTACAAAAATTCAACAGCTTCACCTGGCCGATGCTGTTACCCGCAGCGAGTTGATATCCTCCCTTTATTGGGAGTTGTTTTTTATTTCCATGGATTCACTGACCATTGCATTTATTCTGGCCTATTTCTTGGCAAAAAGTATCTCAACTCCATTGTTTAAGATCAAAATGGCCATCAAGGCGGTTGAAAATAATGACTTGGATTCCCGGGTGGAAATCATGTCCAACGATGAACTGGGGGATGTGGCCCAGGGGATAAATGATATGATTGTAAGCCTCAATGAAAGCCAGCGGGAAAGGGATTCCTTTGGCCGGTACATGGGCGAGGAGATCCGAGATGAGATCATGTCCGGAAGAATCTCCATGGAAGGTGAAATGAAGCGGGTGACCTTGCTGTTTTCCGATCTGAGAAATTTTACCTCTCTTGTGGAAAAAAACCATCCCCGCCAGGTGGTCAAAATTTTAAACCAGTATTTCAACGAAATGACCCTGGCCGTTAAAGCACACAAGGGGCTTATCCTTCAATATGTGGGAGATGAGATTGAGGCTGTTTTTGGGGCACCCGTGGGATTTGAGGATCACCCGGAAATGGCGGTGCAGGCGGCCCTGGAAATGAGAAAACGGTTGGCTATGTTGAATATTACCCTTGAAAAACAAGGATTTGCGCCCCTGGAGCACGGGGTCGGGATCCATTCCGGGGCCGCGCTTGCCGGGAATATCGGTAGCCAGGAACGAATGTCCTATGCCCTGGTGGGGGATGCGGTGAATACCGCCTCCCGGATTGAAGGACTGACCAAAACATACGAGACGGATATTATCCTGAGCCAGACCACCCATAACCTGTTAACCGGCTCCTATGTTACCAAACAATTGGCGCCGGTCAAGGTAAAGGGAAAGGATGAAGGATTGATCATCTATAAGCTTTTGTCCTGACTCGGGAGCCAATAACTACTTGCCCGGGGAGGTTCGGGTCGCCTATTGGAATTTGCCGTGGAGATCCCGGATACGGTGACTTAAGACCGAGCATATCTGGAGGGCAATCCTGGGAAATTCCATGGCAGTTTCCTTGAATTCCTGCTTGTGCAGGGTGAGGAACTGGGACGGCTCAATGGTCCTGATGGTAGCGGATCTGGGGGCATCATCTATCAATGCCATCTCTCCAAAGGCCCCGCCGGATCCAATATGGTCCAGCATCACCTCTTTACCATCAGCCTGTTCCATGAGCACTTCCACCTTGCCCTTGATGATGAGAAATACGGTCTCGCCAACATCTTTTTGTTTGATGATGATCTGCTTCTCTGGACAATCTTGTTCATTTGTTACGGCGGCAATGGCGGCAAGTTCGGCAGCGTTTAATCCGGAAAAAATGTCAATTTCTTTTAAAAGAAGTATCTTTTCCCCCAGGGATATCTCCGTTGAATTTATGTTTTGGGGCGCTTTTGAGTTTTCCCGGCTTTTATTTAAAATCATGTGAACTTCCTTTACAATATGTTTATTGATTGAATTTTCCAACTCATTCAACTCTTCTGTTACTTGATAACGGCTGGGAGATTCCTTGATCAGATTCAACCCCATGAGAACATCCACCCAGTCTTCAGAGGTTAGCAGGTTTGTCAGAACCGTCTTACCTTCCGGATCCAGTTTGGGGATCTTAACAATTTTTCGTGCCTCTGCCAGGGTCATGGCCGGGGTGGGGCTTTCAAGCAGGGGAAGCATGGAATTAAATGTTTTTCGGTCCAGAATGTCGTTGAGCAATTCAATGGCATTGGCCCTTTGCCGGGTGTCAGGGGAAAAAATACCCCGCCAGGCGGTTCTCATTCTCCCTGTCTGGTCATGGATGGCAAGGACCCGGATGATATTTTCAAGTACCAGATCCTTTTTTTGCAACAGATGTTCACTTGCAAGATCCCGCATTTTACCTTCTGGAAGATGGGCCAGATTTTCTTCCATGGCAAGGTAGGTATAGCTTTTGCTCAGGTTTTTCTTGGCAAACATCAGGATTTCAAACTCTTTTATGTCTAGATGTTCCAACAGTTGAAACAAGCCCCTTCGAATCCTGGTACTGGGCATCCCTAAGGATTCAACTAAAAGTTTGCTGTTTTGAAATTCGCTTGTCTGTATTTTTTCCTTGGCAAATTCATGGATGGAATCTGTGTTGTCACCCAAAAGAAGGATGGCTTTTTTCAGGGATAGATCATTATTGATTTCCAGGGCATCCAGGCCTGCCATTCTGACATCGGATCGATCATAGGTCAGATAGGAGAAAATAACGGTATTTAATTCCCTGGCTTTCAACCGGGACAACGCTCTGATAATGTCCGGAATGATGGGGTCAATATTTTTTTCCGACAGGATGGCAAGCAGGCCGTCGATATATTCCCCGTCGCGACTTAGACCGGCACTGATAATACCTGATCTTCGCAGATCGTTGTCTTTTCCCCCAAGCCAGGTATCAATCATGGGACGGTACTTTTCAGGATTCCTTGAATAGAGACAAGCGGCTGCAAATCCTCTGACAACCGGGTGTTTATGTTCAATATAAGGGGTTAAATCCGTCCGCTTGATGGCGGTGATATCATTCTGGCAAACCAATTTTAATATGGCAATGGTGACTTCCGGTTCTTCTGGAGTTAAGAATGGGATCAATTTTTTGGCAGCATCTGCACGGGATGCGGGGGAGATCATTTTGATCAGGGCCAGTTGGGTGGTTGGGTCCTGTTCTTCAAGATTGTTGAGAATTTGGTTGTCTAATTTGATGGGTGAAAAATTTTTCAACAATTGGCCATACCAAATGGCATCTTTTCCCCGGGCAGATAGAAAAGAGGTTTCCAGATCAGACAACACTTTGTCCTGGTTGAAAATACTTCCCAATTCTTTCTGGTCAAGGCTCTTGATATCCAACAGATTTTTTGAAATCAAATCCTTGAGAATTATGGAATATTTAGATTTCAGTATAAAGGGCGCTGCCATCCAGGCCAGTACAAAGGGCAGGGCCACAAGGGTCAAATACCTGGGATGGAAATAGGAGCTTGAGATCAAAATCAATGTGGAACCTGTAAACAGGGCCATCCTCACCACGGTTCCCCTTAAAAAAGGTCGGATCATGTTCCGGTAGGATTCCGGGAAAAGTCCGATTAAAATGGAGTTTGCCGGCATATTGATAGTGGTTCTCAGAATGTTGGTGGACATCCTGGCATACATGGCGGCAAAGATATCAAACCGGAAGAGAAATGCAAAAAATGCAATCATGTAGTTAAAGGGGTGGAACATCAGGGCCACGGGCAGGCCCCATCGTCCGTATATCCTGCCCACAAAGAGCAGGATGATCAGGCTGATGGTATACAAGCCCCCCCTGAAATAACCAAAAAACTCGATCATGGCCGCTTCCGAGGCAAACTGGTCATTGATGGCATAGTTAAACTGATAATTCATGATGGGGATGACCACATTGGGCATAAAGGTCAGTACCAACACAATTTTGACCAGCATCGAGTCTTTCAGCAAAGGGTAGACATCCTTCATTTCCTGGATCATGGAGGGTTTTTTCTTGGTGGCACCCCCTTCTTTTTGGATTTTTTCAGGGAAAATAAGGGTTGAATAACTCCTGCCCATGGCCTGGACAATGAACGCGCCCATGAGGGTGGTGCAAAGATACATGTAAAGCAGGTTGTCCAGGTTAAAGGCTTTGGCAAAAAAGGGGGTTCCCACACTGCCCAGAATCAGGCCGATCACGCCGCCTGCCGTCAGGATCGGAAACAGCCGTTTGGACTGGCGCATATTGAAAAGATCATTGCAAAGATTCCAGAACAACAGGGCCTGGAGCAGTTCAAATTGGCTTTTGAGCATGAAAAGAAGCGGATACAACAGATCAAACCCAAAGGGAATCAGCAGCCGGATAATGGTTACAAGGACGCCGGATACGATAAATACATAGAAGAGCAGTCTGGCACCGGCCATTTTTCCGAGGAACATCGACATAAATCCCGTGATAAAAAAGGTGGCCACGGCATTGATCATATTGACAATGGGCAGGTATTCAACCCCGTATCGTTTTAAAAAAGCTGTTTCTGCATAGTTGTTCAGGATAATACCGGAACTGCGGATAATAAATAAAAGGGCCATTGTCCACAGCAGAAGACTGATCTCTTCTTCATAGATTTTTAAGAGACTTAGAATCTTTGCGCGCATTAATTGGCCTCCCGGACGAGTCTGAACCCGGTTGTGAGAAATTTTGCACCCGGATGGGCATACGTACGGTTGGCACTTCGAAGATAGCGTCCATATTTATACCAACTCCCGCCCCGCCTGATATGGGAGTCTGAATCCACAGGACTATAACT
>JAFLJU010000612.1 GCA_022712835.1 Desulfobacteraceae bacterium | reverse complement strand
CGTTCCATGACCGCAGCCCGGGTTAATAAAAATTTTCCCTCCTTGAGATAACGCAGCCCTCCGTGCACCATTTTAGAGGAGCGGCTTGAGGTACCCCAGGCAAAATCATTGGCTTCCACCAGCAATGGGGAAAGCCCGCGTTGAAGTGCTTCATGAAAAACACCAGCACCGGTTACCCCGCCGCCAACAATGACCAGGTCATATTTTTTTTCAATTAAATTAGTAAGTTTCATCAAATCTCCCTCCAAAACTGCTGGGCCCGGGCCATGGTTCGCTCCACCAATTCCTGGACAGAGGGGTTCTTGTCTCCAAGGGCCGCCCTAAGTTCTCCATAATATTCCAAAGACATTTTCCGGGCCGTTTGATTGGTAAAATATAGGTGCCCCAGCCGCTGATAAACCGGTGAAAAATCATTAAACATCATTTTCAATACCGGATTTTCAATGATTTCCACCATGAGCATTTGAAGCCCCCAGTCATGGGTTGCAAAAGACTTAGCATCCATATCAAAACACCCCCCCGGGGTCAGATAAGCCAGAATGGCATCCGGGTCTTTCTCCACCGCCCGCTGGGCCACCCCTGGAAAGATAAGGGTTCGGGCTTCCAAAAGGTAACCTGTCATATCCGGCGAAAGCTTCGTGTTGAACCGGGACAGGGTATTTAATATGCCCAACCCCCCGGAGGAAAGATAATCATTCACCTGGGTGGACTTCCCATGGGCTATTGTGACCCACCCCTCTTTTGATAACCGCTGGAGCGTCTCCCGCAGGGTGGGTCGTGTAACCCCCAGGGACTGAGCCAGCAACCGTTCTGCTGGCAAAACATCTCCAGGACCATAGCTGCCATCCAAAATAGCTTCCAGCAATTGATTCTCGGCAAACTCCGCCGGTTTTACAAATTTTTGTACCCCTTCAAATTTTGGCATTCCCCATCCTAAATTTTTGTATTTGTCTGCTTATTTGTGGTAAGAGGTCATACTAGTTAAAAATTATATCGTCAACTCCCTTTTATCTTTATACTAACCCTGAACATTCTTATCCTTCTGGAAACTGGCGGCAGTATTCGTACAAAGCCATGTTGGCAGCAGAAGCGGCGTTGTAACTATGGGGCATTCCCCATACAGGGATTTCGATAACTTCATCCAGTAGCTCAAGGATATCATCCTTAATCCCAAGGCGCTCATTACCCACAACTAAAACTGATCGACACTTAAAAGAGAAGTGATGGATGTTCTGTGAGTTGGATGTTTGTTCTATCCCCACAATTGCGTAACCATCTGCTTTAAGTTTTTTTAGTACAGGACCTAAGGATCTGTGGGTTGAAACTGTTAGCTGCGAGGTGGCGTCTCTGGCAATTTTATCAATTAATGATGCGTTCCCGCAAATAATCATTTTTTCCACAGCACATGCACTTGCTGTGCGGGCGATCTGGGAAATATTCACGTTGCTCCGCATGGGTACACATGCAACAATTAGCTCACGGGGCTTTGTCAAACCTGTTCGAAACTTATGGCGCTGGTGTTCAAAATCTCCCATTATATGCCCTCTGTCTGATCTGTTTTGATAGCATCATCCATGCTCTTTTTATCATAAAACACCGTATCAAGATAAAGGCCTGAAGCGGGAGCTGTACCGGGCGCAGCCTTACGATTCTTTGCATCTATTATACGGGGAATATCATCGAGGTTTGACCTCCCTTCCCCAACCTTAACAAGTGCACGAACTATATTGCGTACCATTTTATAAAGAAAACCGTCAGCAATAATTGAAAAGCACAATAAGGAGTCTTCTTTAGTAAGCGTAAGAGAATGAACAGTTCTTACCGATGTTGCCCTTTTATAGTTTGGAACTTTGGCAAAGGAAGCAAAATCTATAGTCCCTGTAAAATGAGAACAGGCTTTTTCCATAGCTTTAACATTCAATTTTTCAGGGATATACCAAACCTTTTCATTCATTTGGGATGGAAGCTTGGGGTGGTTCCAGATTTTATAGATGTAACATTTCCCAATTGCAGATTCTCTTGCATGGAAGCTATCAGATATCTTCTTTAAACTGATGATTTCGATGTTTTTCTCAAGGGCATTGTTAAGGCTAAACAAAACCTCTTTTTCGTTGATATCTTCGGGAAGACGAATAGATGCGACTTGTCCCGTTGCATGGGTTCCGCGATCGGTTCGTCCTGATCCTTCAACATTATGGCGCAATCCCAAGCATTTTGTCACAGCATGTTCCAATGCGCCCTGGATCGTAGGCTTGTCTTTATGCCGTTGCCATCCGTAGTAATTTTGTCCATCGTAACGGACATCCATCCTGTAATTGGCAAAAGTTATATCACTATTAAAATCTGTCATCAAAAAACACCTGTTGGGTTGCCCGTGGGCAATTTAAATAATAACGGAACTCACCGTCTTTAAAGGGAATATGTACTTCAACGGAAAAATTTGGTCAAGGTTTATGTTTGATGAATAAGAACTTCCTTTTTATCAAAAAAAAACAATTGACATGACCGCCTGTTTTTATCTATGAATGGCCGATATTGCCATCAGCACAATTTTTAAATTCCATGCTATAAAAAAACAGGGAATTTATTATTCACTATAATAATTAAAAGGAGTAAAAAAATGAAACCCAATCCAAAAACCGCCACTCCCATGTGGATGATATCCCTCTTACTTATTTTTATAATAGCGGTTCCCGCAGGTGCTGAAACATTTAAAAAAGAATATAAAATGACCGTGAATGTGGGACCCAGTTTCTATTGGGGCATGGGGGCCATAAAATTTGCTGAACTGGTCAAGGAAAAAACAGACGGCCAGATTAACATCAAACCCTATTTTGGCAGTTCTCTTCTAAAAGGCGCCCAGTTAAAATCCCCCCAGATGGTTTCCAAGGGGGTGATCGATTGTGCCTATGAATCAACCATCAACTCATCTCCTGTTATTGCTGAGATGAATATCTTTTCTTTGCCCTTTTTCATCAATAATTTTGAAAACCTTGATAAACTGGAATATGGCGAAACCGGAAAGATTCTATTTAAAAAAATGGAAAGAATAGGCCTGACCCCCCTGGCCTGGGCAGAGAATGGATTCCGCCAGGTGACCAACTCTAAAAAAGCCATTACCATGCCGCAAGATTTGAAGGGCTTGCGGATTCGGGTGGTGGGCAGTCCTATTTTCATTGACACCTTCAGGCAGCTTGGGGCGGATCCGGTTAATATGAACTGGGGAGATGCCCAGACAGCATTCCAGCAGGGAGTTGTGGATGGACAGGAAAACCCAGTGGGTGTTCTTATTCCGGTTCAGATCTGGCAATACCATAAATATGTCTCTTTCTGGAACTATCTGGTTGATCCTGTCATTGTTTACTGGGGCACAAAGGGCTGGAAAAAATTCCCCAGTCAAATCCAGGGAGCAATTTCCCAGGCAGCCAAGGAATCCGCCCGTTTCGAGAAAGCGCTATGCCGAGCTGGCCTTGATGGAGAGATCTCTCTTAATATTCTGAAAAACGAATTCAACTATGACATTGAAGTGAGCGATCCTGTGAAATATCTTGAATCCAAGGGGATGACCGTAAATTTCCTCTCCAGCCAAGCCCGGGAAGCCTTTAAAACTGCCACCAAGCCTGTTTATGATAAATGGATCCCCAAAATCGGTCAAAACCTTTATGAAACGGCCAAAAAAGATATGGCGAAATTAAAATAAAATGGCCCCAACGCGCAAAAAAAAATTACGCCTGGATTATCTTGTGGCCGCCATCCTGCTTTTTTCCATGGCAGGGGTTGCGTTTTTAAATGTGGTCAGCCGCTATTTTTTCCACTTTTCCATCGCTTCAACCGAAGAAATCACCATCAACATGTTTGTCTGGATGACGGTGGTGGGGTGTGGAATCGCCTTTGAAAGAGGGGGGCAGTTAGGAGTTGAAACCTTTTTTAATCTGTATCCTAAAAAAATGAGAAAAGGGGTTATTCTCCTGAGTGCATTCTTAAGCGCCCTGCTGTTTGTGTTGGTGGATATTTTCATGATCCAGGCCATCTATGACGAATTGACGCTGTTCCATGCCATGAGTGCCTCCTTGAGCATTCCGGTGTGGATCTATTATGCCGGAGTTCCCCTTTTATCCATATCTGTCTTCCAGGGGATATATAAGGATGCCTGCACCAAACTTAGCCGCCAGAATGAGGGAGGCCGCCAATAGGTATGGATCTTCTCCTCATCTCCGTAAGCTTTATTGTTCTAATGGTTCTGGGGGTGCCCATCGGGACATCCCTTGGCATTGCAGGCGTTGCCACCGTCTATGTGTTTGACCTGGGGATTGAAATGCTGGGAGTCAATTTTTCTTCCGGCATTGCCTCCTTTCCCCTCCTTGCCATCCCCTTCTTTGTGCTGGCAGGCGTCATTCTTGACAAGGCGGGTCTTGCCAAAACCATCGCCCGTTTTTTTGAGCTGCTGGTGGGCAAGGCCACCGGGGGAATGGCAATTGTGGCGGTTTGCACCTGCATGTTCTGGGGTGCGCTTTCTGGATCAGGGCCTGCCACCACGGCGGCAGTGGGATTGATTCTCCTGGCCCCCATGGTAAAGCATGGATATGATAAGGGCTTTGCCGGGGCCTTGATCGCCAATGCAGCGGATCTTTCCATTATTTTGCCGCCCAGTATTGCCTTTATCATCTATGGCAATATCACCAATGTTTCTGTGAGCGCTTTGTTTGTTGCAGGGATTGTCCCGGGGATTCTCACGGGTATTGGTACAGCGATTGTGGCCTATCTGGTTTCCCGGAAAAGGGGGTATCGCGGAAGCGTCCAACGGGCACCGGTGGGTGAAATTTTCACGGCGTTCAAGGATTCCATCTGGGCCATTTTGGCCCCGGTGATTATCCTGGGCGGAATATATTCTGGAATCTTCACCCCCACGGAAGCTGCGGTGGTTGCCGTTTTTTACTCTCTTTTCGTGGCGGTCTTCATTTACAGATCCATCTCATTTAATGATTTTTTGCATTTGCTTGTGGATGCCTCGGTAACCAGTTCCGTCATCATGTTTATTGTTGTTTTTGCCGGTATCTTCACCTGGACAGCCTCGGTTATCGGTGTGGTTGACAGAGCTGCGGAACTGATTTTGCACCTGTCTCCCAATGCCCTTGTGATGATTCTTCTGGTCAACGGGCTGCTGCTGATTCTGGGCATGTTCCTGGACGCCATTTCCATTTCCTATCTGATCATGCCAATTCTGATCCCGGTTTTGGCAGCCTTTAAGATTGATCCTCTCTGGTATGGGGTGATCTTTATTTCCGCCCTGGCCATCGGCCAGGCAACCCCCCCTGTGGGGGTGAACCTCTTTACGGCAGCCAATCTTACAGGAGAACCCGTGGACTCAATTGCCAAACAGGCCATCCCCTTCATTGTCATGGATGTGATCATTCTGATTATTTTGTCCGTGTTTCCAGAAATTTCCCTCTACCTTCCGGTGAAGGCAGGCCTTTATACGCC
>JAFLJU010000317.1 GCA_022712835.1 Desulfobacteraceae bacterium | reverse complement strand
GTCCCTTCGGGAAACCCAATGAGGGAAACCTTTTGATCAAATAATTGTTTGCACTCAATTAAAAAATCATCAAAGGGCATGTTTCGAATATTTAAATATCCGGCAAGCTGTGCACACAACCCAAGTATCGGGATTTTAAAGGGCCATAAATTAACCACCTGTACAAATTCACCCGAAAGCACCCCCATTAAAAAAGCATCGGAAGCCGATCTGTGGTTTGCCACATACACACATGGGTCCTGGGCCGTCTTTCCCTGGGAGGAATCAATGAATTTGACGGTGACCAGCAGCCGTGCAAACCCATAAATAATAGTTCTTCCATAACAGACAATGAGGAACCTCAATGTTTTTTGCGCAATTCTTTGTGAGCTAAAAAGCCGGATGACGATCATCATAACGCCAAAGACAAAGAACATGGCGATGGTAAAAACAACCATCATAAAAAATAATAACAGATTTTTAAGTAAGACCATTTATTTTACTCATATTTTTTACAAACAAGGGACGCATTTATTCCGCCAAACGCAAAACAGTTTTTAAGAATAAAGTCCATATTTTTTTTTGTTTTTTCCTGCACATGCAGTATCCCGCTACAGGTTTCATCAATCGTATCAAGATTTAAGGTTGGATAGATGATGCTTTTATTCATCATTTCAATGGTGATGGCAAGCTCTATGGCACCCGAGGCGCCCAGGGTGTGTCCTATATAACCTTTAAAGCTGTTCACCGGTGTCCTAGGACCAAAAACTTCTGCAATTGCGTTTGCCTCCTGGGTATCCCCCTGGAGGGTAGCCGTGGCATGGGCGCTTACAAAATCAATATCCCCGGGGGTTACACCGGCGTCAGACAACGCCGCGTGCATGCACCGGACCATGGCCGCAGGATCTGGCTGACTGATATGAACACCACTGCCACAGGTGTTATAGCCGATAACCTCTGCAAGAATATTGGCCCCCCGGTTTTTGGCATGGGTGAGTTCTTCAAGCACCAGGATTCCAGCACCTTCGCCGCAGACGATTCCATCCCGGTGTTTGTCAAAGGGACGAGGCGTTGTTTGAGGGCTGTCATTAAACCGGGTAGAGGTTGCAAATAATATATCAAATGATCCGGTTACCGTGGGGTGAAGTTCTTCTGCACCGCCGCAGAGAACCAGATCCTGTTTGTTGTGCCGGATCAGGTCAAACCCGGTACCTATGGCCTGGAGAGATGACGCACAGGCTGCGGAGGTTGCAATAACATCACCGATAATCCCTAGGTATTGGGCAATATTCATGGAGATTGTATGGGAAATACACTGGAAAAATTTCATTGCGGTCAATTTTGTCAGATCATGATCCGGAAGCATGGTTTCAAAGGCATCATATAATGCCTGGGAACTGCCCATGGTGGAACCGGCCACACACCCGTACCGGGGGTTGGAGATAAATTCTTTTTCAATCCCTGCTGATTTCAAGGCGTCATTGACCGCAAAAATTGCCAAAAAGCTCATCCGGCCCATTGACCGCCGTATTTTTCTGGGAATGATTTTTATATCCGGCAGTTGGGCGGGAGCGCCCACAAGACTTTTCAAACCCTTATATCGGTCCCAGCCTTCCATTCTTTGTGTGCCGCATCTTTGCAGGTCAAGGGAATTCATCAATTCTTCCATGGAATTGCCCAGGGCGGAAATACTGCCGGTTCCTGTGATCACAACTCTTCTCATTTAGAATCCGATTCCTTGGGCTGACCTTCCTTGGGTTTATCTTTGGTGAGCTGACTTTTAGTGAGCTGATTATGGATAAACTCGGAATAAACCTCTTTGCTCAATAAATAACGGCAAATGGTAAACCCGGACATCATGGCGCCGATGATACCGGGTAAAACTGCGCTTTGTCCGGCGGCAAATGTGTTTTTATACCGAACCCGCCCAAAAAGGTTAAATTGTCCGATTTTTTGTTTTATTCCATAGGCACTGCCATGGGGCGTATTTAAGTAATCTCGAAATGTCAGCATGGTGGCTGAATCAATCACTTCAATACAGCCTTCATATTCAGGAAACGCCTGAACAATCCGCTGGCATATTCGATCTATTTTCTTTTTTTTATATTCTATATATTCAGAACTTCTGTTACCTGTTGTGGAATCTGCCCATTTTTTTACATGCCCATAGTGGGAGAGTTCAAAGGCATTGATAAGATGGATATTTTTTTTATTCACCTGCTCGGTATTTTTTACCAATACCAATGGCAGATCACCTTTGAAATCCGGATCAAACATTTTTTCCATATCATTGTCAGGAAACAGGGAAATGATTGCCGGATCAAATGGCGGTGTATCCTTTTTTGTAAGTTTTATAAAGGCTGTGGTAAACCCGATGGATGGTTCAAAACTATTCACTCTATCCACAAAGGATTTAGATGTCTGGTTTTCTTGAAATGTTTTTAATATTTCTTGAGGGTGAATGGTAAAAATACAATTATCTGCGTTTATTTTAGATCCATCATTGAGCACAAAGGTTCCCACTCTTCTTTTTTGGACATCCTCACAGGAACAGACAAAGCAATTTGTTCGAATATCCACGCCATATTGGGACAATTTGTTTTTAAATGCTTTAATAAACGCATTTCCCCCACCCTTTACCCGGGCAATTGACTCATAAAGGCTGTAACTCACCTTGCTGTGATTGGCAAAGGAAATTTGAGACGGCGGTGTTCCATGGCACATTGAATAGACGCTGAAAAGCGATTTTAATGTCATGTTATCTGTCAGGGAGTCTACCACGTTTTTTAAACTGGCAAAATCGTCTTCACCACGCACTTCCATCATCAATTCGGCGCGGATGTCCATGGCCTGGGTATTGTCTCTGATATTTTTCACTTTGGCAAAATAGGTAGAAATCGCATTTTCTTCACCCGGAAAATACGCCAGCATATCTTCCAAGTTTTGATCAAATCCCGGACGAAATTGAAATGATTCTCCCTGATTTTCAAAAATGAATTTATTGTTTTGGGGATGTTCAATAAATTCAGGTTGAATATCATTTTCCATGGATAGCACCGAAAGCATATCCAAAAGGATTAAATCTCCGGCAAATCCTCCTGTAAAATGAAACCCTGTGTCAAAGGGGATGCCGTTTTTGTAAAACCTTGATAATGATCCACCTATTCTAGGTGATTTTTCAATGAGAAGCACTTTTCTCTTATTCATGCCTAAAATCAAAGCAGTTGTTAATCCACTGATGCCGCTTCCGACAACAATATCATCATATTTGTCCATAACACCAAATCCCAAGAGCTCTCTGCCCAAGAGCCTTCCTGTTGAGTCGTTTTTTATCTATTATTATTTTCAGTATTGTTCCCCATTTAAAACCAGTTTTTTTAAAAAATTTACATTAGGGGGTTATATGTTTGCGGCTAGGAAAGCGCAAGAAAAATCATAGGGTAATGCCTTGTTTTAGGGGCACTTATAAGCGTGCCGAGGTGCTTCCAAGGGAATTGGGGTTCCTTTTAAGATCCTTGGACTCCAGTTTTAAAGCGTAATCGATTATAAAATCACACACATCTTCCACAAAAAATGCACCGATTTGGGTAAGGCTGATATGATTATCTGTGATCTGGATGCAGTCAAATCTTTTCAACTCTTTAATCAAGTTGTTAAAAACCTCCAGGGCATTTTCGTTAAACCTTTGGGCAAACGCATCCAGACAAAGCCCTTTTTTCAATTGTAACCGCATAAAAAGTGACCGATACATTTGATCACTCTTTGAAAAGGGGATATACCTGCCAACCGGAATGACATCCTTGTTTAACAGCCCATTATAAATTGCCATGTCTTCATGTTTATCATAGCTCATGGATTTTGAGTAGGATCTTGCCCGGGAGCCAAATGCAATAATGGGTATTTCTTCCAGCCAGTGATATCGGTACTCCCAGAATTTCTTGTTGGTGAAATAACCGTTTTGCTCATACCCCCGGCTTTGCATCCAGCTTTGCATCATATGAACCATCTTAAAAAGTTCTTCATCCTTTACGATAAGACTTGGGTCTTTTTTATAGATTTCAATGGCAAGGGGATTAACGATTTCATGGCGAATATATTCAACCGCCACAGGGTTAATATCTTCCAGTATTTCCATGTCCCTTTTCATACTATCGATTGTCTGCCCGGGTAATCCTGCCATCATATCGATATTGTTGAGCATATTTAAATCATTTAAGGTGGTAATGATTTTTTTAATACTCTCTTTGGTATGGGAGCGATTGCATATTTTTAAGATCTTGGGATCAAAGGTTTGGCACCCGATACTGACTCTATTGATCCCAATTTTTGAAAGGCCATGGATTCGATCGGAATTTTTAAGCGTAGATGGATGTGCTTCCGTTGTTATGCTGGCACCCTCCACAACGTTCATACGCTCTTTGATCTTATCGAGAATCACACCCAGTTTATCATTGGAAAAAGAGGTGGGTGTGCCACCGCCAAAATAGATACCTTGAACTTGTTTACCATCCAGCAAACCGGTTGAAGCGAACAGGTCTACTTCTTTTACAATACTTTTAAAATACAGCGCCTGCTGTTCTTTATCTGCTTTGTGGGGAAAGGAATTACAAAACACACATTCTGAAAAACAAAAGGGCAAGTGAACATAAATCAACACTTTTTTATCATCACGGATGCTTGTCTTAAACTCATCCAAAAAACCCTTAACGGTTGATGGGGCAACCGATTTGTACTTATGGGGTAGAAAAAAATCAGGTTGGTTTTTTGTATAATCTAAAGAGCCCTGGAAAAATTCTTTTTTTATTTTTTCTAATGTATTTATATCTAACATAATTTTTTTCCCATTCTCTGTAAATTTTTAAATCAAAGCATTGCAGTGATCAAAATAGATAGGAACCGGATTTTTGTCAATACCCGTCTGAAAAGGCATAGCTATCCCAATCTTCGTTAAAAGTGCCAAGGGATGGACCTTGCTCTTTAATCTGTTTGTGAATAATGGAGGAGTGTTCTGAGGAGGCGTTGGCCTGCTTCACGGATAGCTGCTTTCTTTGTCTGAAGCAAAACACCTACAAAAAGCCGTATCGGCGCACATCGAAGAGAATGTGGGGCAATTACTGGCAACCCTAACCTGATAAATTTTATTAAAAACTAATGAAATTTTCCAATCAATGTGGCTTTCTCAAACTCCGACAACATAATAATATGCAAACAAAGTTGTCACGCTTACCAATACAGTTGACAGTTGCTGGCATAAAAACTAATTCCATATAGTTGGAATAGCCTGTATAAGTTGCTTATCGCTATTTTTAACTGAACGGCATTAAAATTGCTACTCAATCATTAAGGAGTTAACTCCGATTTGTTTTTTTGTGGAAAAACCAAGCAAGTAAAAACCATTAGCTGGGAGGCACCTCATGAAAAGAATCATTTTAATTACCATTATTGCATTGGCCCTTTCATCCTTTGCCGAGGCTGGGGTAAACGCGAATTCTGCAGACCTGTGGCTAAAGGACTGTATGACCAAGTCCGTTCCGAACAAGTCCAACTTCTGCTGGGCGCTCAACGATTATATCGCCAAAGCTGTTCAAGGAGGCACTCCTACGAAAAAGGGTTGCACCAGCCACATGGCATCGAAGGGATTTGGGGAGACAACACCGGCTAAAAACATGTGCGGCTGGTATTTTAATGATCGATAGGGTAATTTTGCTCTTTGAAGAGACCTACATATTTTAAAAAAGATGGAACCTATGAAAGGATTCTAAAGAAATGGATCCCGGACCACCGGTAAAAAGATGCGAATGATACCTTAAAACGGCAAAATAAAGAGACCCAACTGGACAGTATTGTTCAGTTGGGTCTCTTCAAAATTGTCACAGCCCGGTTCATTGATGCACCGGTAGGAGGCAGGGGCCTCCACAACCTGGCACGGTACATTGTCCAGGCCTGTTTGAGTCAGGAAAGGATGATCTATGTGCCGGATAAAGAGTCTGATGATGTTATCCAGGCTGTCATACCCAATGAAATGTCTTCCAGGGAATTCCGGCAGAACTGGGCACGCCTGATCCAGAAAGTGTATGAGGTTGATCCTCTATTATGTCCGAAGTGCCAGGGAACCATGAAAATTATCAGTTTTATTGAAGATCTGGACATCATCGAAAAATGGGAAGGGTCCTCACTGGCCAGTGCAAGGCCGATGAGAACTACCTGATCAGCCCGGTCATCAAAATTTCAACAGCCTGCCGCGTCTCCCCACTTGCAATTAGCAAACTTTTTTATCATCTTGAATGCTTGTCTTAAACTCATCTAAAAACCCCTTAACGGTTGATGGGGCAATCGCTTTTACTTATGGGGTAAAAAAAAATCAGGTTGGTTTTTTGTATAATCTAACATAAATATTATCCCAATCGTTTATTGGTCATGGCAAACTTTATAAATCCTGTGGCATCCTTCATAAATCGTTTCCAGCTGTCTGGTGATTTCCATATCATTGAGACATATCCCATCAGCACTTTAAATCTTTTAAAATGAGATCTATAAAAATCAATAAAAAGGAAGTCCATTCTTTCCTTGGTAATCCCTTTGGGTATAAAAAGAAACTGCATACAATCCATTTTTTCCCAATCTTCGTTAAAGGTTCCCAATTCTGACCCTTGCTCTTTAATCTCTTTGTAAATAGGAGATCCTGGAAAGGGGGTGAATTTGGCAAGATTAAAATCATCAATGGGCAAAGAATAAACATATTGCTGGCTTCGCCTAATGCTCTCTTCGGTTTCTCCGGGAAGGCCCATCATTAAAAGCCCTTTCACACGGATGCCGGCTTTTTTGATCAAATCTATTTTATCTCTCATCATTTCAAGATCCGGGTTCTGTCTGTGCTGGGCTAAAAGATCCGGGTCACCGGTTTCAATACCCAAACTGATCATCCAGCAGCCGGCGGCCTTCATCTGTTTGAGGAGTTCAAAATCTAGATGTTCGGCTCTTGCGGCGCAATTAAACGTCATATCAAGTTGGTTATCAATCATCAAAGAGGTGAATTCCTCCACCCGTTTCCGGTGAAAGGTAAATTGATCATCATAAAAAATGATGTGTTTGATACCAAATGTGTCTTTTAAGTATTTTAAATGATTATACAAATATTGAGCTGAATTATATCGAAAACTTTTCTGGAACACAGATCTGTCGCAATAACTGCAGGAATAGGGGCATCCCCGGCTTGATATACAACTTGCATTGGGTGCTTTGGGATAATTAAAAATGGGAAGCTTATAACTTTCCGGATATCCAGCAAGTTTGTGGTAAGCGGGGAAAGGAAGCGTGTCCAGATCCATTTGTTTTTTTCTAAGCCCTGTAAAAACAACCGTTCCGTCTGTTTTTCGGAAGACAATATTTTTGACCTCGGAAAGACGGTCGACTTCTGAACAAAGCAGCTCCTTGAGCGTTTGCTCACCTTCCCCAATCACACAATAATCGATTATATCACATTCTTGTAAAATCGCTTCCTTAAGAGAGGACACATGTACGCCTCCAAAAACGATTTTTAAAGTCGGGAGGATGGCCTTTGCGAGCTTTGCGATTCGTACCCCATCAAAAAAACTTGAAGTTGTGCAGGAAAAGCCTATAAAATTGGGCTTTTGGGTTCTCACATATTCTAAAATCAAGGCATCCGAATCCGGGTTTGCATAACAATCAATAATATCATTTTCAATTTTTTCTTGATCAAGAAAGGCTGCAATGCTGGCCAAGCCAAGAGGGGGAACTATATTGGCCATTCTGGACACGTCGGTTTTTGCTTTTTTAGAGCTATACCCCAATGGATGAATTAAAAGAATTTTATTATTGGTTATCATTTTTAGTTACCCGGAGATCCTATTTTTCTGGTTTCTGTTTTTTCTGGTTTCTGTTTTTTTTGAAAAATTGATCAACATGTCCCATAAAAGACCTTTGAACCCGAACGCCTGCAAGGCCTTCATCCGCATCTGCCCTTCAATGGGCGGAAAAAGCCAGGATTTATGTTTTTTAAAGGCCGCCTTTATTTCCTCTTCCATTTTCTTTTTTTCAACATGGGGGGAAATATAGTAGGCTGGCATTAAAAGTGTATCCTCTTTGCTGATGATGTTCTCATCAATGGCAATGTTTTGTAACTGGGTTCCGGGCAGAATCCGGATGCCTGAGAATGCAAAAACAGCACATTTTTTTAATTTTTCAATATTCTTAAAGCTTTCTTTGAGGGTATCATAGGTTTCACCGGGCACACCAAACATAAAAAAGTGGGCACAGGCAATTTCTTCTTTTACGCAGCTCTCGTTTAAAGCAACAACACTCTCAAAATCAAAGGACTTGTTGATTCCCTTTAATGTGGTATCACAGGCGGCATCGGAACCAATTTCCATGGCATACAACCCCGATGCCTTAAGCAGCCTAAGCTCATCCCTGTTTATTTTATCGGGTCTGAAATAGGCCGCCCATTTCATATCACATTTTTGCCGGACCATCTCTTCAGCCACTTCAAGGTAATGGGATTGCCGGTCATTAAAAACAGAATCTGTAAAAAAAACAGAATCCACATTGAATTGTTCTTTGATCTGTTTTAGATTTTGAGCGACAAATCGGGGGGATTGCTTCCGAAATATTCGACCTTCAATGACGGGATAGGTGCAGTAATTACAGTTGTGGGGACATCCGCGTTTTGTCTGATAATTGAGCATCCCGCTTTTATCGACATAATACTCCACCAGCTTTTTTTCATAGAGCGGTGTAAAAAATTGGTTGTCGTTTATCTGGGTTTTTCTTGCCTGGATAATACGCAATGGTTTTTTGTTTTGGCAAAGGGCGTTTATCAATTCCGGAAACGCGATCTCTCCTTCTCCGACAATTCCGAAATCAGCCTTTGTATAGTCCATTATCTGTTCCGGCATGATTGAAAATGCAGGTCCCCCGATGACAATTGGTTTATCAGATATTTTTTTAATGTCCGAAACCAATTGTTTTATGGCGGCAAGACTCCAGTTGCTATTGATTGTCAGAGAATCGACATTATCAATATTTCGTATGGAAATCCCAATAAAATCGGGATCAAAATCTGTAATGATAGCTTCCACCGGTGTTTCACAAATCTGTTGATCGTATAAAAAATCAAACTGCTTTACATCATGTCCCTTTCCTTTTAAGGCCGCTGCAATCAATGCCAGACCTAGAGGATAAACCGGCAGGGGTTCAACCGTTGTGTTTGAAGAAATCAGTAATATTTTGCTCATATTTGACCAATTTTTTTAAATGATCTTTTTTCACGGGGGGTGTATCGTCTATAGGTTCCATCAAGAATTTCTTTTTTCATTAACTTAAAAAACAATTCTCCCATTTTTGTCTGGTACCCGCTATCTGCATAAAAGGTATCCCAGGCATAATCATAGAGTTCTTCAAGCCTTTCAGGGGACAGGTGCTTGGGTTGGAAAACTGATTTTCCACAGGTGTAATCACTCCAGTTATTACTCAGTATTCTCCCCTCTTTTTTAAACTTTTGCCGGATGGGGGATTTGGGAAAGGGCGTTAAAATTGTAAATTCTGCCAGATCCAGCTTGATCTTAGTCAAAAATTCCACCAGATTTTTGATATAGGTTTCATCATGATCGTCTGTTCCCAGAAGGATGGTGCCTTCCACGCCAATACCATTGTCATGCAATCTTTCGACCCTGTTTTTTATCGTATCAGATGTATCAAAGATGGCCTGGTACACATACCAGCACCCGGCATCTGCGGCAAGTTTTATAACCTCTTCATCGTCCATTAACGGATGGGATACCCATTTCTTTTTTAAGGGTTTCATGGCGGTGAATAATTCAATGAGCCATTTTTTATCATGGGCAAGGGAATTGTCCACAATAAACATTCGGTTGTTTGGAATGGCTTCCATCTCTTTTATAACAAGATCAATGGGGCGGGGTCGAAATTTTTTGCCCCCTAGAAATCCGTTACAGCAGGGGAAACAATTGAACTTACAGCCCCTTGAAGCGTGTACAAGATCAAGCATCTGCACACCTCTATAGTTATAAAGATCTCTTTTTAAGATACCCCGATTGGCAGTTTTAACCAGGTTGATGTCGGGAAAATTATTCATATAATCATATACTTTTTTTAACTTTCCCTTTTGAATATCTTCAAAAACCTCTTCCATTCGCCCTTCTACTTCTCCTAAAAAAACGGAGTCTGCATGGTTTAGTACCTCATCGGAATGGAGCATCACCGCAATCCCGCCAAACAATACGGGGATTCCCCTTTTTCGATAAAGATCTGCAATTTCAAAGGCACGGGGAAGCTGACAGGTGAGCATGACTGAAATAGCGGCAAGTTCTATGGTTTCATCTATTTCAAATTTCTGTACATTTTCATCTATAAAATCAACTTCCACATATTCCGGCAAAGCCGCCGCAAATACAACAGGACCATGGGGAGGCAGGTGAAATACAGTCTGTTTTTCAAGTTTTGGCCATGTAGGATAGACAAGTTGAATTTTCATATTTTTTCCCTTTATATATTTTTTTTAAGACATTTTTGCGCAAGGTTGTATAAATTTTTAATGGGTGAATCTTTATAATAAAAACTGTTGTTTGACTTATTTGGCGTAAGTTCTCCGTATGAACCTGACCCGTTTTTTTTCTTCTTTTCAAGCAAGAAGAAAACAGCACCCGGTTGAATACTGGCATCATCAACCCCATCAATTTGGGAGTTGTTAATACCGCATAACATATAATCGGTCTGGCCTGTGGCCAACAGATCAACGGCCATGCCAAGTCCTGTCATGCCGGTGGTGTATGTTTCACTGATGACGAAACTTTCTCCTGTAAGCCCGTAGCGTATGGATGCTTCTCCAAGAAAACAACTGGGAAGCGTATAGGCAAATAGGGCAGGACTTGGAAGCGTATTATTTTCCGGGAAGAGGGTGGCCTGGTATTTTATATCTGTTTCAAGGCATCCTGTGGATGAGGAGGCAATGATACCGGTATTTTTATTGGGTGATTCGTGAAGATTTGCATCCTTCATAGCAAAGACAATGGCGGCAAGACCCAGTTTGGAAAAATAATCCATTCTTCCAAAGGGTTTGTAGGGTTGCCTAAAGATGTCTTTTCTTTCAATAGATGGCAGACGTTTGCTTGAAGGCAATACCTTGATATCACCTTTATATCCCATGGAGGTGGTATACACCCAGCCAATTCCGTTTATTGCTATATTCATCACCTACTCCGTTTCAAGATAATTGCGGCATTGGTACCCCCAAAGCCTGAATTTGTTGTGAGAATATAATCCCCTGAAATTTTTTGCGGTTCGGGACTAAAAAATTGTGCATTTTTTTCCGGGTCTTTCAGACCCGCTGTGCCGGGCATAAGCGAGGTTTCAAGCATTTTAACACAAAGGGCTATTTCGATTCCGCCAGCAGCCCCAAGGGTGTGGCCAATGGCCCCTTTTATTGAATTTGCCCGCATGTTTTTGGAAAACAATGAGTTGATAACATTAATTTCCATTAAATCATTATACACCGTCCCGGTTCCATGGGTGTTAAAAGCCAATATTTTATCCAATGGGATATCGGCCTGGGTGCAGGCATTTTTTATGGCAAGTTTTAATCCCCGGCCATCTTTGGCAGGCGCTGTCACATGGGCGGCATCATTGGCAATCCCCCAGCTGCAAACCTCGGCCAATGGTGGGATGTTTAAAGATTTCATTTTGTTCTCGCCCATGAGCAAGATAGCTGCTGCCCCCTCCCCCAGTGTTAAGCCTTGCCTGTTTTTATCAAATGGGAGGGCTGGAACGGGACTCATGGCCCGAAGGGCTGAAAACCCTGAAAAAGTAAAATCCGTAATGATATCCATGCAACAGATTAATACAGAATCGACATGGCCTAGTTTGATTAAAGAGGCACCCTTGGCAATGGCAATGGTGGAAGAGGCACAGGCTGAATTAATATTGAACCCACTCTTGTTCAAACTTAATTTTGGGGCAATATAGTCTGGCAGGCTTGAGGGGAACACCTTGCCAGAAATTGTTGACCCCATGAGATTTTTTTTCTCGAGAAGGTCTATTCCGGCTTTTGTGGA
>JAFLJU010000560.1 GCA_022712835.1 Desulfobacteraceae bacterium | reverse complement strand
GGCAGTACAAAAACCATCCCTGTTGATGCCCGTATTGTCTCTGCAACAAATCGTGATCTTTCAGAAGAGATCGTAAAAGGTAATTTTCGTGAAGACCTTTATTACCGGATTAATATGATTGACCTTAGCCCCCCTCCTTTGCGGGAACGCGCTGACGACATCATCCTGCTGGCAAGGTCTTTTATCAAGCAGTTTCAACATGCAGCTTCGCCGGTAAGAGATATTGCAACAGAAACAATTGATTATCTTCTAACTTATAAATGGCCCGGGAACATTCGGGAACTTGAAAATGTTATCAGGAGAGCTATCTCACTTGGTAAAAGTGAATTAATCCTGCCCGACAACCTGCCTGACGCAATTTATACAAACAGGCCTGAAACGTCAGTCCCCCCTGTCCAATTGCATTCCGGTGATGCTTCCATGGAATCCTACGAAAAAGCAGCCATCAATAGCGCGCTTACAATGAGTAGTAATAATCGGAAAGAAGCCGCAGCAATCCTTGGCATCGGCGAAGCAACGCTCTATAGGAAATTAAAAAAATATTTTGATCAATAAAACGATAGTCTGTTTTTTTACTGTCAACCTGAAACTTTCAAAATGATAGCACTCCTGATTATATTCCCATAATGATAGTTTTCAAGATTCAATTATCTCAACGAAGCTCATAGTCATAATTTAATTTGTTGTTTTGCATCTTAATCCCTGAAACCATGGCTTAATCAAGAATCCAATGCTTAGCGCGGTCAACCGTTTATCATTTTTTCCAAGCCAGAATAATATTGGCATGGTTCTGGCTATTGTTTTGGTTATTGTTCTGGCTATTAGTGGATATTAACAAGATATTTTTGTTCGGATTAAAATTTTATTAGAAAAAATTGAAATTTGAAATTTGAAAAAAAGGCACAAAAAATAATGAAACTGGAAATTAAAAATAACCTGGATGAACTTGGAAAAGTTAGGAAATCTATCAGGGATTTTTGTTTCGAAACAGAGGAGTTCGGCCTGAATGACAAACGGGTTGATATGATTGAGTTAGGTATCCATGAGATACTTGTCAATATTATCAGGCATGCTTACAAGATGGAATCCGACCAATCAATCCGGATAACCGCCAGGCTTGATTCCAACCAGATTATCTTTGAACTATTTGATCATGGAATATCGTTTAATTTTGAGACTGTCCCCCCGCCGCAATTTGATGGGTCCCGGGAAAACGGGTTCGGGATTTGGATTGCAAGTCAGGCATTTGAAAAAATTGAATACATTCAGAACACAAATGGAGAAAACCATACAATTCTGACATTTACCATGGGAGGTGAATAAGATGATTTTTACCACAGAAAAAAATCAGGATATACTCAATGTAACATTGGAAGAAACCAATTTTGATGCCAGTATCACTGATGATTTCAAAAAAGATATCACAGATGCCCTGGAGAAAAACAATAAAGTTATTATAAATCTGGGCAAGGTTGAGTTCATGGACAGTTCAGGATGCGGAGCTATCTTGTCAGTTTTAAGAAAACTGAGTGTAAAAGGGGGCGACTTAAAGCTTTATGGTGCCACAAAACCGGTTCTTACATTATTGGAATTGGTTCGAATGCACAGAGTAATTGAAATTTTAAACACCAGGGAAGAGGCTCTTCAATCCTTTAAAAGGTGAAACTAATGAAAACCTTCCATAATAATAAAAATTCACGCTATGAACTCATAGAAGCCCTTGATAAACGTTACAACACGGGTTCAGGGATTAGACGCTGGCATTTTCTTCATAAAAAATATGCATGGCTGATTATTGTAACCGGAACAAAATTTGTAAAACGGGCCATGGATCTGATGGTCAGCTTTTGCATGCTGTTGATTTTGTCGCCTTTACTTTTCATGGTTGCCATCCTGGTCAAAATTACCGATGGCGGCCCTGTATTCTTTAATCAGACACGTATTGGCAAGTGGGGCCGTGAATTTTCAGCATTTAAATTCAGATCCATGGTAATGAATGCTGAAAAACAGGTAGAATCAATTGTACACATGAGCCATCATGAAAACAGCATATCGTATAAAGTTAAAAAAGATCCCCGGGTGACCTGGATCGGCAGGATTATCAGGAAGACGAGCATTGATGAACTTCCCCAGCTTATAAATGTTCTGAAAGGAGATATGTCCCTGGTAGGACCGCGACCTCATGTACAGCGTGAAGTTGATCAATATACACTTAAAGACAGACGCAGGCTTGATATACTGCCCGGAATCACCTGTATCTGGCAGATCAGCGGCAGGGCAGACATCCCTTTTCCCGAGCAACTTAAGCTTGATGTAAAGTATATAGAAAGTCAGAGTGTATGGACTGATATTAAAATCCTAATTTTAACCATTCCTGCCGTATTGTTCGCCAAGGGAGCATACTGATGAAAGCTTTTCTTATCGCAACAAAAGAACTTTTGAATGTTGATAATCTTTCAAATCGCATGCCGGCCGTAATGATGCCGCTGCTGGACAGGCCTTTTATCCAGCATGTTGTAGAATATCTGACAGACCAGGGAATAACCGACTTTGAAGTCGTAGTCTGTCATCGTCCTGAAAAAATCAAAGGGCTTCTTGGAAATGGAGAGAGATGGGGAGTAAATATCAAATATCACTTGGTAAAAAATCCTGCACAATCTTACTCCCCCTTGCAGTTCCTGAAGAGGGATCAAAGTGATGTTCTGATTGCCAATGCAGACAGGCTGCCTGGTTTAGACCTCAAAAATAAAGATTACAAAACAAACCAATTTGATGCGAGATTATTTTGTACCCTGGATACAAACCAACCTGAGAATGATGAATCCTGCCAATGGTCCGGCTGGGCATGGCTTTCTAAATCATTTTTGAATCAGATGAAAAATTTTGATGAAAACGCAATCTGTGAGTCCTTGCAAAAACAAGGGCAGGCTGTAAAAACTGAATACATAAAACAAATTTTAAGCGTCGCAACCCTGAAAGATCTATTGTCTTCACAAGAGAAAGCCATGACAAAAAAATTTCATGGCCTGCACTCCCTGGCCAGACAGGTTGAACCCGGGATATGGCTGTCAAGAAATGTTGAACTGCAACCTGATGTAAAAGTTTTGCCGCCTGTTTATATTGGTGAAGATTGCCGCCTCATTAAAGGGTGCCAAATAGGTCCAAACACGGTTATTGGAAGCAATTGTGTTATCGATAAAGATTCTGTGGTGAAAAGCAGTATTGTTATGCCGGGAACTTATATTGGAGAAGATTTAGAGCTTTCCCATGCCCTGGCAGATAAAAATCTGTTGATTAATGTTAAAATCGGATCAGAAATCCAGGTGAATGATGAATTTCTGATAGGCAGTATTACGGATTTTACGTTTAATATCAAACGGCTTTTAAGATATCTTAATATTTTGTTTAGGATTGGCTGAAAAACCTCGGATCAACTCGTTCTAAAAGTTAATGCAGGGGGCATCCATGGCTTGTGAAAAAAAAATCAAACTTATCGAACATGATATTAAGCAATTATTAAAAAGCAATATCCCTGAGAGAAAAATCATTGAGCAGATGCTGCTTTTCAACCAGGGAGTTCCTTTTATCAAATTGATATCTCCTGCTACAATCAGCAATGGAATAAAAATAATCAATACAAGAGAAAAAAGCATTATTTTTGAGGCCTTTGAAACAGCGAAAACAGATGGCCGCATCAGTAAGTTCGTGCCTGCATCGGGCGCTGCAACCCGAATGTTTAAATCGCTTATTAAAGTTTATAACACCCTTGATAAAATTAATGACAAAACTCTTGATTTTAAATATTTTGATCACAGCGAAGTCGCATTTTTTTTAGCATCTATCCATAAGTTTGCTTTTTTTAATGATTTAAAAAAAAACTTAGCCGGCCAGGGTCATGATATCGAAAGATTGCTGACCCAAGGCGAATACCGCGAGATTCTTAAAGCCGTCCTGACTAAAGAAGGACTTGGTTATGCGAAATTACCAAAGGGGTTGGTAAAATTTCACCGCTATTATAAATATTCAAAGACCCCTTTTGAGGAGCATCTAACAGAAGCTGCCGAATATTGCAGGGATGAAAACGGTGTTGCCAGAATCCATTTTACCATACCTGATGATTATAGAACGATAATTGAAGAACACTGCAAAAACGCCGGCAGTATTGTCAAAAAACAGGGAATCCAGTTTGATATTTCCTTTTCAATCCAGAAAGATACTACACGCACCATTGCAGTTGACCTTGAAAACAAGGCCTTTCGCACATCCTCTGATTCCTTGTTGTTCAGACCCGGAGGCCATGGCGCCCTGCTTGAGAATTTAAATGATTTGCAGGGTGATATTGTCTTCTTGAAAAATATTGACAACCTAGCCCCTGGTGTTAGAAAAAAAGCGACGAATAAATATAAAGTAATCCTGGGCGGATTCTTGATAAAACTGCAGGATCAAATTTTTGAATACCTTGACAGACTAGAAGAAAACCAAATATCCGATGAATTCGAGGCAGAACTTGAAGTGTTTTGTGCAAGCGACATATTTATTTCTCTGCCAGATGATTTTAACGACTATAATAAAGAAAAAAAAAGCGCGTTCTTTTTTTCACAACTGAACCGTCCCATCAGGGTATGCGGCATGGTTGAGAACCAGGGAGCTTCTGGTGGTGGACCTTTTTGGGTGGAAGACTCTGAGAAAAGGCAATCTCTGCAGATTGTTGAATCTGCACAGGTAGACAGAAAAGATCCCTATCAAAACAGGGTATTGAAAAAATCCACCCATTTTAATCCAGTGGATATTGTTTGTGGAGTGCGCAATTTCAAAGGGCAACCTTTTAACCTCATGGATTATGCTGATCTCACCGCCTGTTTTATTTCCGCCAAGACCAAAGAGGGTCATGACTTAAAAGCCATGGAGCTTCCAGGGCTCTGGAACGGCGGCATGGCGAATTGGATTACTGTTTTCATTGAGGTTCCGATAACTACATTTAACCCGGTAAAAAGCATTAATGATCTATTGCAGCCGGTGCATCTTTAGCAGAGACGAAAATTTATCAAAGGAAAATAGCGGTTGATGAATACGATTGAAACAATCTTTAAAAGGAAAAAAAGAAAACTTATTGTCACAAGTGACAGCGTCTTGCTTTTTTTATTCCAGGTCTTTGGTGCAATGGTTATCGTCTGGGTTCCGATTGTTTTATTTTATGAGATTCCCTGTATGGTCGGTAAAAATTTTGATGTTGATCTGCTAATTGTTAAGACTGCACTTAGGGCCGAAGAAAAAGTCATCATGAAATACAGGACACAAAGCTATTCTGTAAATAAATTTATTCATGAACTTGAAGAAATGAAAGAATTTTATTCACAGATATAAACCGAGGATTATTATGAATGAACAAGTGAAAGTAGTTGCAAGAACCAAAACCGGTGAAGTGTTAAAAGGGTTTGTGAATAAGGATGACCTGGCCCATATCAACAATAATGAATCTGTATATCTGGAACTTATAAACTCTGTAAATACTGTCGGTACTTACATCCGTCAGGATCAACTGGAAGGGCTTTTTGTCGTAAAAACATTTGACGGGAAAAAACCAGGGACTTTAAAACGAATATTTTTTGATACAAAAAGGGTTTTACGGGACAACTTGTCCTTAATAAGCGCAGCAATCGTTGTGGGCTTGCTTACCATGGTTGGCTTTATGGCTTTATTATAAAAGGACTTACTATAATGAAAACCAGCCATCTATCAACCCATGCTTCTATAACAGGATTCATTGTCCTGGTATTGGGCACTATTATTTTAGTGAGTCTGGTTGAACAATATCAAGTATCTGGCAATAATCTTTTGCAGAACAATGATTTCTCTTCAGGGTTAACCGGCTGGGAAAAAAGCAGTTCAGGTAAGATTACCGTAAATAACAACCTGATAAATCTTCAGCTTGAAGACCCCACAAAGGATGTACGAATTGAACAAAAAATTTACAATTCTTCTGACTATCAATATCTTCGTCTGGCTGCCGACATAAAAACAAACCAGATTGTTCGTGGGAAAAAATCATGGCACAGGGCCCGCCTGATTTTGAGCCGTTATGATGAGAATGGCGACTGGCTTGCAATTTCCCATGGGGTTGCCGAGCTTGAAGGCACAAATGACTGGCAACATTTTGAACGTATTTTTAAACATTCCCCCCTGGCAGATCAGGTAAGGGTGATCGCAATGCTTCACAAGGCTTCAGGCATAGTTTGGTTTAAAAATATCAGTCTTACCGAGGTTACAATCTGCAGTGCCTGGAAAGTACTGACACTCATTGCACTCTTGGGGTGGGGAGTATTCCTGTTCATGATATTGTTCCCATGGGTCATAGGCAGCAAAGGGATTTTAGAAAAAATATTGATCATCACCGTCGTTTTTGTAATTATGGTCGGCACATTGATTCCGCATAATATAGCAGAACGGATGAAAACAAATTCACCAGTTGATTTATTTGGTGATTTATTTGGTGATTCATTTACCGATTCATTTGAAAAGTCTGCTGGGAATCCCTGCACTTCCATTTCATTTGACGGTGTGGCTGGAAAGAGCATTGAAAACACAACGCAGTCAAATTTAAAGTGGAAAATGATTAATAATGCCGGACATTTTATTCTTTTCTTAATCCTGGCGATGGTGTTATTATTATTCAGTTTTCCCAATAAAAATTTCCCAATATTTTTAACCATCTTGATGCTGGGCTGTGCCACTGAACTGATGCAGTTTTTTATTGAAGGACGGGGTCCTGGATTTGGTGACCTGATGCTTGATATTGGTGGTGCATTTTTCGGGGGCCTGACAGCTAGGGCAATCATTGGGGCAAAAATGGGGAAATTCTTATGACTATAAATGAAAACTCTCAGAATCAGCCTGTCTACAATCCAAATTTCACAGATCTGCCCATAGATATCGCATCATTTTTTCGGGCTCTCTGGAGACGCAAATTATTTATTCTGGCCATATGGGCGGTTATCCAGGCGCTGGCTATCTACCTTGCCTATACTGCGATTCCCATCTATCAAGCCAATGCATCTCTTGAACTCAAAGTGTTGCCTGCTCTTCCTAAATCAGAGCTTCACAGTGAGACGTCCATGTCAAAGATAAATGAGAAGCAATATATGGAAGCCATGAAACGCTTATTGAGCAGTAGAAAGCTTGCCATGATGGTTATCCAAGAAATG
>JAFLJU010000585.1 GCA_022712835.1 Desulfobacteraceae bacterium | reverse complement strand
TTCCAATTATTGAAGGTCACATTTTCCCATTTTTCCGAAATAAATATTTGATTGATATGATCTAAGCCTGCTCTGCGAATTAAAATGACACCAAAAATATGATCTTCTTTCATGAATAATGTTCAGCGAGAATTGCTGTTCAGTTGTTGAGACATTTGATTTTTTCATGAGCGTATCACCCGATGATGTTAACATCATCGGGTGATACGTTACCCAGCCAGGAAATAAGAGTTTATTTCGATGGAATTCTTAAAAGTTGTTGTGTGGCACAGCGAATTGAACCTTCACGTTTGTTATGCTCATTAAACCAGACAAGATGGACCTTGATCCCCTTTTCTTCCATCTGTTTTACCAGCCACTGCATATCATCTTTTTCATTATAACCCAGGACATAGTTCTTGGAATCCACGGGCAGGCCGTTCAGGGCGCCGTGCATGGCCTGGTCAGCGGTCACCTCGATCTTGTCCCAGGTGTCAAAGTATTTAGGCACCCCATCAATAAATGCCTCCGGGGCAACCATGATCAGACCGTCTCTTGGTGCACTAAGCACAAGGTCTAGGTGAAAGAAACGCTCTTTCAGCGGCACTTCAATAACCTCGTATTCATCACCAAGCACCTTTTGCAGCCACTCTATACCGCGTTTATTTGAACCCATGACCTCCTGCTGTGCATTGCCGACAAAAACCTTTTTGCCAAAAAACAGCACATCACCGCCATCAACCAGGGGAACATGGTTCTTGGCTTTTGCACCATTCTTATATTCGGCATTTATCAGTGTGGGTACACTGATCATCTCCACATTTTTACTCGCCTGTGCCTTCTGGTTCATAATATCATAATATATCTGCTGGGATTTTTGCTGAGACGGCATGCCAATGGAGCCAAAGATAATCTTGTTTTTATGGGTCACAAACATATCCCGGGGGAAGAATGGATAGAGACCGGTACTGGCACCAAACAGTTCCACATCAGCCTTTGTTAACTCCCGCGGAAGGTAGACCTTGACCCCGAGATTTTCAAAGATTTTTTTCAGATCCATGACCTCTTTTTTGAATTTGGCATACAGCTCAGGTAGCTCGGTCTTCTGGTGTTTGCCTGCTATCTTTTTCATCATCTCAATCTCTTCTTTTGCCAGAGAGAGCTCCATCAGGGACATCTCCACCGGAGTGATTTGCGGCCACACCGCATCATATCCTCCAACAATAACCTCTTTAAGGGGATCCCATTCCGTCACGGCACCCACTTCAAGTTTAGTTTCACCTGCGTAAAGATTACCAAGCATAGATCCTCCTGCAATAATGGTACAAAAAAGTGTGCAGCACAGTAATTTAGTCAATTTCATAAATTCATTCTCCTAATTGTTTTGAGGTTCTTTACTTTTTTTTAAAATTTAGTTAAATCGGTAAATCGCCCCAATAAAAGTTCTTAGACCATCATCCGGGGCATTTCGGCTTTCAAACTCATAAAAGGTTCTCAGATTGAGGAACCAGTTTGTATTTTTAATAGGCAACCCGACCTCTCCGCCCAGGCCGGTTAAGTAGAACCGTTCTCCCTGGAAGGCATCGCTGCCTTTTTCATCACTGATCTGCCGGTTATGATAGCCGTTCACGCTGAGATAAAAACTTGAGAACTGCCTGGTTATGGCAAACTCAAAGATACCGATATCACCGGGAGTCCGATCCTGCTCATCACTCAGGTCTCCGCGTTTTTCATAGCCAAGGGCCAGGGTGTAGCTCCATAGTTCATTCAGGGTATGGGTGAGCACCCCGGTCAACATGTGGCCCCAATATTCTTTGGCTATGCCTGCCGGCTCACCCTTGTCAGTATGAAAGGCATAACGAGCTTGGATGTCCACATCATCAAAACTCCAATGGAGCTGGACAGGGACAAACATCATATTGACAAGCTTTATGGAGTTGTTGTCTTCATAATTTGCAGTGGGAAAAGTAACAGAACCACTCCATTTGCCGCCAAAAATCTCAAAATTCGAATCATATTGCAGGGTGGAGAGTATCATCCCTACATTAGTTTCTTCATCTTCAACTAAAAAATTATAGTCAAGATAATAATTGACAATCATCAACCCATCGCCGCCACGCTTACCGCCATAGGAACCACCGGTAATGCCGGGTGCCAGATAACCAAATTCCGGACTTGCCGCTGGTTCTGCATGACTATAACTGCCAGTCATTGCCAGTAACATAATAATCAGGCAAGCCCCGGCAAAGCCCTTCTGGAACAACCTGGCAAAGGAGAGGCTGTAGGGTTTAGATTTCACGTTCATTATAACGTTTCCTTTAGTTTCTGATTCATAATCAATGATCAGCAAATTTGCAATGACAGACGGATTGCCGGTTTCTTGGTCTCTATAGCTGCTGGCCACTTTTGTTGCGGATCGAATCCATGCCGTCCTAATGCACAGAGCTATCCGAAGTAGGTCTTGTGCTTCTTATTACCCACAATCCCTTTACCCATATCAGGATAACCGGCCTTGATGAAATCAATCGGCGTCATTGACTTATACTCAGGATCTGGGGCTGTCCTTA
>JAFLJU010000484.1 GCA_022712835.1 Desulfobacteraceae bacterium | reverse complement strand
CAGGATCAGGGCCACCACGCTTTTGTAAATATTGAGGGACAATGGAGAAAACAGATCCCCGCTTTTTTTATATAAAATTACGGCGGTGGCCCAGAAAAAGGCGGAACTGAGGGCAAAGACAGACCCCAGCATTATCCATTTCCCCGGGTAAATGCAAATTGCCCCTTGAGGTGGGGAATCCCTTTTTTATCATCCCGGAGTTCAAAATCGATCTGGGTCTCATCGGAGTTTATTTTATTGGTCTCTATTCCAGGGGTCTCTATTTCAGTTGGTTCGTTTTGTTCTCTTGTTTTTTGGGCTGGCTCATACCCCAGGGTAATGGTGGCCGGCATGAAAATGGGAAGTTTGAACGCGGCGTCTGCTCTCATCGGGTAGTGGGAACCGAAATTTTGTTCCATGCTTGCCATGACTCTGGCCAGGCTCCACATGCCGTGGGCAATGGGGTGTTTAAACCCGATCATTTTAGCGGTAATCCCATAGAGGTGGTGGGGGTTGTAGTCTCCTGAAACACCCGCATATCTTCGCCCGGTATCCCCGGGGACAAAAATGCGCTCTTTTATCTCAAGTAATTGTTCTTCCTTTTTTTCCACCTTTTTGTTTTTCTGCTTATTTTTGCTCCGGGTAAAAAAGGTGGAAATCCCTTGCCATACTATCTCTTTGTCTGAAAAAATCTCCAGGAGAAATTGGGTATGAATTCCCTTTAATGTTTTTGTAATCCCTTGGAGTTGGCAGCATAGATCCAGGATTTCATTCGTTTTTACGGCTCTTTTTTGTTCAAAGGATTGGCCGACCTGGATCAGTCCCATGGGGTTGATGGGGAAATGGGCAGTGGTGATAAATTTGCCTAAAAGACCGATGAATAGAGTTTGAAGATAGCTTGCAGGGATGCAGGTTTCTGAATCTGGGTCATTTGCTCCAAGGTCGTTTGCAAAACCGCATACCTGCTTGTAGCGACGAATCTTTTGATCATCGGGTTTTACGCCATTGAACACAATTCGTACCTTTGAAATGCGGGCGCCATCATCAAGGGTACTAGGCCTGACCATGGACAGAAAAACAACTTTTGAAAACAGGGCGGTAATGGACGGAATTTTTTTAATTTTTACAAGGATTTCAGGGTCTGATAATTCAAAATGGGTGGGGGGGAGGGCAGTGTCCATATATTAGTATCCTTTAGTTTATGTAAAAGGGGGCCATGGTATCTTTGTTTGTTTTGGATGTCAATAACCTTAGGTGAAATGGACTGTAAATAGAATAGGTTAGGGAGTTATTTTTTTTAGATGGCCATATTTTTATTGACCCTTCATAATCAAAGGTATAAGAGCAAAGGCGTAACAATATATTAAAAGGAAATTTAGTGTTTTCGAAATTTTTTAACTTATATTTGATTAAATCATTGAAACCTGACAATGAAAAATGTTATTTTACTCCGTATTCGGCTGGTTATAGTATTATGATGTTGCTATCCGCATTTGCCCGGCGATACGATCCACGTTCTTTTCAAACAACAGACGCGCAAAATTAGGAGATCGAATGGAAACCCAATCTGATAGCCGCCCCCCTGTTTCAGCAGGTGCCTATATCATCGACAAAGCCCAGAGTGTGAAACTTAACCCAAGTATTTTATACGAAGCTGTTATCGATCTGTCTTCCGAAGGGTTGGTGACGGCCAATTGTATTAATCTGGCTGCCGGGATTCTTCTCAAGGACCTGGGCCTGCCTGATTACTTTTTTGAAACCATTACCAAGGAATCCCTGAAACACATTCTGGCCTCCATTGCCAAAAGCATCAAACTCCAGGAGGGGAAGGTCGTATTGAATTCCTGGGTGGCGGGCATTGATTTCGACCTTGCCCATGGCAGTCAGGTCCAGCGTGTCAGAATTGCCACTAAAGAGACCCGGGACCGTATGGAAGGTGTTTTAAATCCACAGCTTGCAGGGCATCGCCGTGAATATTATTATAATCCTGAAAGCGAATATTACACCTATGTGTTCCGGCCTGAGACCGTGGCTGATTTTAAGGCAAATGATTTTGAAGATTCTCGGTTCCTGTTCAACATGGATCAGGATTATGGGGATACCCCGCGACTGACCCGGAATCGGTATGAAAAATTTTTAAAAGAGGTGTCCACTGCCGTTATCCCCTTGATTGAGGTGTTCAACCTTTCCGATATCGGGGAAATTCGTTTCATGTTTAATTCCGATTTTGAGCGGCCCCAACTCCAGGTGTTACGCAAATTGTTTGCAGATCATGGGCTCGTGATCACCCGGGCATATTGGGAACCCTATCATACCCCGTCCGGGGTGGTGTCCTCGGTTTGTTCTCTCTATGTCCAGGGGGAATTGTCAAGAAAGATGGAAGTAGGTTTGGTGGATGACCTGCGATCCTATTTAAGTCTTTCCGTAAGTTCGGCCACAAGGCTTTATGTGGAAGAGAAATTAAGTTTTCCCGAAATGCTGTTTGCCGTGAATGCCATCGATTTTACCCATATGTTCATTTTTAAGGAACGGGGGACCCAGACAGATCGGGATATTATGGAGAGCTTGACCAGTGCAGATCACAGGGAGGCGTTTTCCGCCCGGATTCACGAGTCCAACAAGTTCACCTATGTGTCCAGGATTATCATGGATACGGTTTGTTCCCATCCGGATCTGATCTCTTTTCTCTACAGCCTGTTTGATCAAAAATTCAATCCGGATACTCCTTTTGATCTGACATCGGAGGATTTGGAGAAAAAACAGGCAGAGTTTTTTCGGATGCTGGCCACGCGGTTCATGGATTTTCCCATGGGGCATGATATCTTTGCCTTTATGTTTAAGTTTATTCCCGCCACCTTTAAAACCAATTTTTATAAATCCGAGAAACGGTCATTTTCCTTTAGAATGGACAATAGAATTTTAGATCCCCTGGTGTTTAAACAATTTGTATATGGGATTTTCTTTGTTAACGGTCATTATGCCTGCGGAACCCATTTGCGGGCCGACGACATCGCCCGGGGGGGCTTGCGCCTGATTCGGGTATCTTCCACCAACCATGCCATGGAACTGGACAATGCCGTGCTGCTCAATTATGCCCTGGGGCCAAAAGCCCAGCGCCTCAAACACAAAGACATCTGTGAAAGCGGCTCAAAGGGGGTGGTGGTGCCCCATACTCTTTATGCGGGCTATGGCATGGATGCGCTGTATGACTACACCGAAGGTATCATGGATCTCATGTTGCCCGATGCCAGGATCATTGATCATTATGGACGTCCTGAAATGGTCTTTTTTGGTCCGGATGAGGGAACTGCCCCCTTGATGGATGCCGTGGCCTTAAGGGCAAAGCAAAGGGGGTATCAATACTGGCGGACCATTACCACGGGCAAGAGTTTCGGCATTCCCCACGATACCTATGGGATTTTAAAGAACGGGGATCTTTTCGGCTTGATAGCCCACGGCAACAAGGAAACCGAACTTGCCATCAATGGAGACACCAAGGTTATCACCGGGGATATGGAAGAGATTTATGGCCATATCGGTGGAAAGATTGAGATCAGCGGCATGACCACCACCAGTGTCATGGGTGCTTTTCGAACCCTGATTTCCCATTCTGATTGCAAAGAAGAAGATTTGAACCTTATGATGACCGGCGGTCCTGATGGGGATCTTGGCTGTAATGAGATCCAGTGCTACCGCGGGAAGATCTGTCTGATCATTGACGGGGGCTCCATCCTTTTTGATCCGGACGGGTTGGACAAAAAGGAACTCATGAAGATCGGATTCATGCGCCACACCTCTCCCCGGGTGAACTCCCTGGGGTATCCGGCTTTAAAGTTGGGGAAAAACGGATTTCAGGTGTTGCTCAAGGCCAAGAATATCACCCTGCCCGACGGCACCCTTGTGGAGGATGGGGCTATTTTCCACAGAAATTTTCTGATCGATCCTGACAACCGACGCTATATTGAAAAGGCCAATATCCAGGCCTTTATTCCCTGCGGCGGCTTCAAGGATACCATCAATAACGGGAATGTGCGCCAATTTACCTCCCTGTTTCACGAGTTGAAATTTATTGTGGAAGGGGCCAATGTGTTTTTTGACGATACTTCCCGGCGGTATATTGCGGCATCTACCCCGATTCTCCAGATTAAAGATACTTCTGCCAACAAGGGCGGGGTGTTTTCCTCAGCCGTTGCCGAAGTGCTCACGGCCTTTCTATTGGAAGATTCCTATGATAAGCATCTTCTGGAGGACAAGGCCACCCGGTGGGCTTTGATCCGGGATATCATGATGCAGGTGTTGAACTATGCCGGTGCTGAAGCCGATTTGCTGATTAAAATCCATAAACAGGACCCCGCCACGCCTTTGTTTATGCTTTCGGAAAAAACAAGTGAACAGATTTTTGCATTTCAGCAGGTTGTGGGGGATAACCTTGAGAGCGTGCTGGCAGATGAAACCCTTTTGTGGCAGGTGTTGCAAACCTATATCCCCGGGATACTGGTCAAAACCCTGGGACAAGATGCCATCTTAAAGATTTTGAATTCTGAGAAACTGACCGCCTATCGGAATGCGATCATTACCAAAAAACTGTCTTCGGTTGCTTTTTATAAGAACGGGTTGGGCTGGGATGCATATATGGACAGGGCTCAATCGGATTTTATCGGGACTATGAATGATTTGTTTGAAGGATAAAGCGGTGTCGGGGGATACTGGGATTTTTTAGGTATCCCTTGATGAACGTATGGCAAGGCGCTTATAATGATGACATCATTTGGCCTGGGTTTGTAACCGGCCATGGACTCATTATTGTTTAAATCGTTTAACATTAAACAGGAGTCAAAAAAATGGGTACCATAATGGATATCGTCACGGCAAGAGACCCTTTTGAAAAAGAATTTCACCAGGCGGTTACCGAGGTAGTGGATTCGGTAAAGCCGGTTCTGGACAAAAATCCCGAGTACAGGCACGCAGGGATCATGGAACGGATTGTTGAACCAGAACGGGTGATTCAGTTTAGGGTACCCTGGGTGGATGACCAGGGAAAGGTCCAGGTCAACCGGGGATTCAGGATTCAAATGAGTTCTGCCATCGGACCCTATAAAGGTGGCCTTCGGTTTCACCCCTCTGTGAACCTTTCTATTTTAAAGTTCCTGGCCTTTGAACAGGTGTTTAAAAATGCACTGACCACTCTTCCCATCGGCGGCGGTAAAGGCGGGTCTGATTTTGATCCCAAGGGAAAATCTGATTATGAAGTGATGCGGTTCTGTCAGAGTTTCATGTCCGAGCTCTACCGCCATATAGGGCCGGATACGGATGTTCCGGCAGGGGACATCGGGGTGGGGGGCAGAGAGATAGGATATTTGTTCGGCATGTATAAAAAACTGAAAAATGAATTTTCCGGGATACTTACGGGAAAAAGCCTCAACTGGGGCGGTAGCCTGATCCGGCCGGAAGCCACCGGGTACGGATCGGTCTTTTTTGCCAATGAAATGCTGGCCACCCATAAGGACAGTCTGACGGATAAAATCTGTCTGGTATCCGGATCTGGCAATGTGGCCCAGTATACCACCCAAAAAATTAACCAGCTTGGGGGGAAGGTGGTGACCCTGTCAGATTCTTCCGGATATATTTTTGATGAGAAAGGAATTGATCAGGCCAAACTCCAGCACATCATGTATCTTAAAAATGTAAAGCGGGGCCGGATCAAAGAATATGTAGAAAAATATCCGGAAGCAGTTTTTACCCCCAATGATACCGGTTTAGATCATAATCCCCTCTGGGCCCACAAGGCCAATTGCGCCTTCCCTTCCGCCACCCAGAACGAAATTAATGGAACAGACGCCCAGAATCTGGTGACCAACGGGATCACCACGGTCTGCGAGGGCGCTAACATGCCCACCACCCCCGAGGGGGTTGAGGTCTTTATTGATAATAAAATCCTCTATGCACCGGGTAAGGCTGCCAATGCAGGTGGTGTAGCTGTTTCCGGTCTTGAAATGTCCCAGAACTCCATGCGGATCAAATGGTCTGGTGAAGAGGTGGAGGCCAAACTCAAGGGGATTATGCACAGTATTCACAGCGCTTGCATGGGGGCTGCCCAAGAGTACGGTACGACTGGCAACTATGTCAATGGTGCCAATATCGCAGGCTTTGTCAAAGTGGCGGATTCCATGATGGACCAGGGGATTGTTTAGCCCTTTTTTTCAATAAACCTGGGGCGCTCATATCTTAAATCGTATAACAACGCCGTTTCGGATAACTTTTCCGGAATGGCGTTTTTTTTTGCTAAGCTCTTCTGATCTTCTGGCTTCAATATCAAATTTTCCAATAGTTTTTACCGATCAAATTTATTTGGTTTTCCATAATCGAATTATAAAAAGTAAAAACTACTGGGAATAGTCCGGGGTATTTTTTAAAGGCGCCACGGAATGTGGTTGGCTCGCTGAATCCGATTAGGTCCGAAATCTGGTCAATGCTTACCCGGCTGGCAGTGTTCAACACCGCCTCATACATGGTGACCTTGGGATAATCAATGGATCGGGGGACGCCTGAATAATATTTATACCAGTTCCTTTCCAACTGCATTTACTCCTCCCTTTTCAATATGATGAAAAACCATCAATATAAGTGTTTTATAAAGTTATATCTTTGTTGGGGGCTGACATTGGCAGGCATGTGTATATGGGCAGGGTGCTGATAAAAATTAAGGAACCCGGTCAACGATTTCGTTGAAATGTTGACTGGGTTCCACGGCGCTTGATCAGCCCCTCCTTTGTGCCTATGACAGCCACCGTTGCCGGCCTTGGCATGGAAATTTGGCGACATCATCATCCACTCCCCCGACATTCGAGCTCTCTGCCCATGGCCAGTATTGTTACGGCGATGAACGGGATGATATCGTTTCCTTCATCTTATATATGTTTACATGTATCTTGCCAGTGCTTCGGCGGTTACCGTGCCGGCCTTGACACCTTCAGCAACCTCTCTGAGGTCCTTAAGAAACAGTTCAATAACTTCGTCGCCGACATTTTCCGCGGACACGTGGAGCATCAAGGGGTCCAGGGTTCCGAAAGGAAAATAACCTTTTTCAACCATTCCACCGAATACATTTATCATTTCAATGGATTCCGAACCGATCGGGATCAACAGGCATTCATTTCTCATACATTCCAAACCGTCGATCGCCTCGATCTCTTTTATCATACGTTCCTTTATCTCCAGTGAACGGCGTGTAACATCGAGATATCCCTCTTCGCCAAGATAGTGCATTACCGCCCATGCAGAGGCGATGGAGCCGGCAGGGCGGGTGCCCACCATTCCGTGTGTTTCATAGTGGCCGGATTGCCAGTCATCAACAGGGACCGGGTTATATTTTTGCAGTTCTTCGGATCTGAAAAGAACCGTTGAAGCGGGTTTTGCTGCATATCCGTGTTTGGCCAGATCCGCTGAAATAGAGCAGACACCCGGTACGCGAAAGTCATACGGCGGAATTGAATAATAGCCCAGTTTTTCGATCCAAGGTAAAAGATAACCGCCCACGCAGCAATCGGAATGCATCCATAAATTATGTTTAACCGCAATTTCGGCAATTTGCGGAATGGGATCAATCAAACCGAGTCCCCAACAGGGTGCAGATCCCATAATAATAATGGTATTTTCGGTAATGGCTTCTTCCATGGCCTGAACATCGGCGCGGTAGTTCTCATGGCAGTCGATACGCTTCATTTCAATGCCGAGATAATGCGCGGCTTTTTCAAATGCCGCATGTGCGGTCCATGGGGTGATCATCTCATACGGGCCCTTGATTTCCGGTCGATTTTCCTTGGCCCATTCCCTGGCAGCGTGCATGGCGCAGAAAATACTCTCTGTCCCGCCGGTTGTCATATTTGCCCGCCCCTCATCTCCGCCGTTCAAAATTCCCACGGCCATCTCCAGTACCTCTTTTTGCATCTGTCCCATGCCCTGTTCATGGGAGCCTAAAAATGCATTGCCATGAAAATAGAGATTAAAAGCGTTCCTACATATCTCGTGGATCTTTTCGTCTCCCTTATGAATACCCGATAATAATCGGTTCTTCATCTCCGGGTGGTCACTGTTTTTAAACTCTTTCAAACTGGTTTTGATTTCTTCCCATTCAATGCCTTTAACAGGTAATTTTTTCATCGGTTCCATAATGCTGCGTCTCCTTATTTATTTTGTTTCAACCACCCTTCGGCCTGTTCCTTGCTCTCCCATGCCTTGATCCAATTGAGGGCAAGCTCTTCTTCTTTGGGAGCAAAAATTTTGGTATCGGTGGGGTCGTCTTTGGGAATTATTTTTTGCACAAGTATTTTTAACGCATTGCTTATGAGAACAATTGCATTGGCTGTGAGGTGACTTGTATCCATCTTTTTGACTTCCCTGTCGAAAATGCCGAAGGCGCCCAGCATTTGAAACCCTTCGCGCCCGATGAAGAAGCTTTTTTTAACTTCCGGCTTCTCCATGGCGGATTTGAATATCTGTGCCGCTTCCAGGGCGGATTCTTTATTCAGTTTGCCGAACTCCATATATAGAATGTCATCTTCGATCCGGCTTGTGTACCCAATCATCTTTTCTGTCTTTCCCATTTAATATCTCCTGATTTGTGATTTTTTATGGTTTTAATGCACAGACTATTTATAAGCTCACGATTAAGCTTTTTGTCTTTGCGTGCATTGAGTTGATTTAAATTCATAGCCTCATACCAGGTGTCATCCAGACTCCGGAGACGATGGCCGGGGGTATTTTTAATTTTCAGAAAAGGTTCTCTCTTTCATAAAAGCTCCTGTTTGGGATTTATAAAACTTGAGTTTCAACAATAAATATCGCTTTTCATGATCATGTTAAGGACTATTAGCACTTATTGTGCCAATAGATATAACTCTTTAAAAACAGATAGTTATATCTCTACAAGACTTTTTGGAGTATTTTTAGAGCATTTTTTTGTTGAATACCGCAAAAAAAATGTGGTATCCAGTAGGCTGATGGGTTTTTGTGGTATTCCGTAAAAAATATACGGCACCATACATATTTATCTGTAAATAGATGAATGATCACTCAAGCTATCAAGGAGTCTGTGGTGGGGGAAATTTTTGACGATCAGTTCTACAAAAAAGCGATTGACAGTATTTGCGGCAACCTTGACCTGGATAAAGCGCTGCACCGCTGCCTTCTTTTTCTTCGAAACTACATGCCGGCGGATCAGGTGAGTCTCCACTACCATGATTTGGAGTTGGGAACCATCGAAGATTTTGCCATTGCCCGGTTGGACGGGGCCAGGTTACTGAACAGAACGACTGTTATGCCAAAGGCTTTTAGACAATTATTTTTGGACCTGCTCGAATGGGTAAATGCGACGAAGGATGATTCTGTGTTTGCCATGCGGTTCGATAATACCAGAGAGGGGATCTTCGGTTTCGATATCGGAGTTTTTGGTCAAGGAATTGCTGATAAGGATGATTCGGGTGCGGTCATCGATCTGACTATAGAAGGTGAAGTGTTGGGATTCCTGCTGGTTATCAACAAATCTGGCAAAAAAATTACCGATGAACATCTTAGCTTTTTGAGTACATTGAGTGAGCTATTTGCTGTTACCTTCAGCAAAAATTTACAATACCGGGAAAGGTCGAGAGATAAGACCCGTCAAAACCGGAGAAACAGTCCGGCAACAGATATTGATTTTGAGGCGCTTGGCATCATTGGAGCTGACAACGGATTAAAGCAAACCATGGAAAAAGCAATAATGGTGGCACCGTTATCCTCAACGGTACTGCTGTTGGGCGAAACCGGCACAGGCAAGGAGATCATCGCCAATGCCATCATGGCCATGTCCAAGAGGGAAAAGGCTCCATTTGTCAAAGTCAATTGTGCGGCGATCCCTCATTCGCTGATGGAAGCAGAACTTTTTGGCCATGAAAAAGGTGCCTTTACTGGTGCCATTGCCATGAAAAAAGGTTTTTTCGAGCGCGCCCAGGGAGGGACGATTTTTTTGGATGAAATCGGCGAGCTAACGACGAATGCACAAACCAGGCTACTCAGGGTGCTGCAGGAAAAGGAGATTGAACGGGTAGGCGGCAGCAGCACGATTCCCCTGGACATCAGAGTCATAGTTGCAACACACCGTGACCTCGAACGCATGGTAAAAGACGGAAGGTTTCGGCAGGACCTGTTTTTCCGTATCAAAGTGTTCCCAATTGATATCCCGTCATTGCGTCACAGAAAAAACGATATCTTTCTTCTTGTCAGACATTTTATCAATAAGAAGTCCATTGAAATGAAATTAGAATCTACCCCCAATCTTGCACGTGGCGCTGTTGAGTCACTGCTGGAGTATAACTGGCCCGGTAATGTCCGTGAATTGGAAAACCTGGTTGAACGGTCATTGATTCTGACCCGGGGAGAACCATTATCATTTAAAGAATTAGAGACAAACAATGCCTTCAAAGGCCAGCGTACCCATAATTGTGACGATATAGACGTGTATGATCTTTCTGAAGTGATCTCTATTCATATCAGAAAAGTACTAAGAAAATGCAATGGACGAATATCAGGGGAACATGGCGCAGCATATCTGCTCAACATCAATCCGTCAACACTTCGCACCCGGATGACAAAGCTGGGCATCCCTTTTGGTAAAAAGGCTCGGAAGCATGCTTAACAGATCAGGTATAGTAAAAACCAAAGGTGCTTCTCCCCTGGAATTGTTCACCATTGTCTTCAATTTGGCGTTTATTGGCAAAAATTTTTTCGAAGGCGTAGTGCGGAATAAAAAAGTGGATGTCGGCAAAGATGCTGTGTATAATTTTTTAAATTCATCCACATATAACTGGAGACGTTTCACAATCCTCTTTAGTCGTAAAATTTATCTTATCATCAAAAATCTTCTGGACGATTCTTCTGAAGAGGTTCTTATCTTTGATGACTCGCCTACGACAGAAGCCGTTCCAAAAAGGTGGAACTTCTTTCACGTGTATACGATCATTCATCCCACAAATATCTAAAAGGGTTCAGGTTGCTTACTCTTGGATGGTCAGATGGGAACAGCTTTCTCGGGATTGATTTTGCCTTGTTATCATCAGCAGAAAAAAAGAAGCGATACAATGAAA
>JAFLJU010000321.1 GCA_022712835.1 Desulfobacteraceae bacterium | reverse complement strand
GTGTGCTCTTCCGATCTGGATGGTCAAGGCCCTTGAAAAGAGACTGGGCATTAAGATTTTGGTGGGAGATTTCCCCCAGGAAAACGGGGCCATTGGCGCCGCTGTCCTGGCATCCCGGATTAAATTTTAGAGGTAAAACAGAGCCCGTCCCCTATAAAAATTTGCAAGAAGAAAGGTGCAATCCTTTGCCCGGCAGGGCCATAAGGGTGGAGGTGCCGTGGGCAATAATTTTGCCGGATGCATCTTCCACCTTGGCTTCGGAATAAGAAATGGATTTTCCCGCCTGGATACAGGAGCCAAAGGCTCTCAACCGACCTTCCATGACAGGTTTTAGATAATTAAGTTTTAAATCCACATTCACAAGTCCCGTGTTTTCCGGCAGCCGCAAAAAAGCGGCCCAGAAGGTGGCGGTGTCGATGAGGGTTGCCAAAACCCCTCCGTGAACAATGCCAAAGGGCTGCATGTGACAGGGCCCAAGGTCCAACGTAACCTCAGCCTGGTCCAGTTCAATTTTGTCCAAGGCCATGGACATGTGACTGGGATAGGGGCTTTGTTTTACAATTGTGATCAATTCTTTGATGTACTCATGATTGGGGATCAACATACTCACTTCCTAACAGCTCCTATGTATTATTTGTTTTCAAGGCTCTCTTATCCCTGGGGACCTACGCCATAAATGAGGAAAGATCCGGCATTATGGTTTTGCTTTCATTCGCTCCACGAGTGCAGAAACTGGCTCCCCATTGGGTGCGGTTGCACTTGGGTTCACTTCCACCAATTCTTCCCAGGCCTTTATACCACCTGCAAGATCATCCATATCATTCATCAGCACCACCCCCTTGTTGAACCGAGCAGTTTCAAAGACAGGATCGGCGGCAATGGCTAATTCAAAGATTTCAATCGCCTTTTTAGGATTTTTATTCCGGCGGTACATCACACCCATATCTGTCAGAACATTGGGATCTCCGGGTTTTAAGGACAACGATTTCCCATAGGCCTCAATGGCATCAGAAAACCTATTTGAATCAAAAAACAGATTCCCCAATTGGGTCCAGGCATCCACATTTTCCGGATTTTCCTTGATAAATTGTTCCAGTTTTAAAATTCTGGAACCCATTTGGGCAGACGCTTCCTGGGATTCAGAATCCTTAACATCTGCCATTTGCTGAACCCCAGGTGTTTGTCCGGCCAGCTTGAAAGAGGTATACATGGCCCCCACCATAAATCCCAGTGTAATTGATACCAGAATCGCTAGGTAAAGCGTTTGTTTTTGAACCATGCCGGTTATGTCCTTTTCTTTGTTTTTTCCCATCGTTCCCCGCTATTAAAAAAAAATTTATAATCCATGAATTATAATCACTCCATTTGCCAGGGCAATGGTCTTAAAGCGCTTTTTCAAAAAATTTTAATTCGGATTTCTTTTTTTTCCCCGGATCAACCAGATCTGACAATTAATGATTCGGAATACTAAACAGATTTATTTCCAGCCTCCTTATTCAAGAAGATGCTGTATGGTTGATACAAGTTTATTCTGCCCAACAGGTTTGATCAGAGTGGCTGTTGCTCCATTTGATTCAGGGTTGCGATTACTTTCTCTGCTGTAGCCGGTACATAGAACACAAGGTATCCCTGGACGGATATCCTGTATTTTTTTTATCAATCGGTCTCCGTTCATTTTTGGCATTGTCAAATCAGTTATGACAGCATCAAAATCATTTGCATTTTTAGAAAAAATAAGAAGGGCTTCTTCTGGATCGCTTGCTGTGGTAACAGTATAACCATATCCTTCTAAAAATCTTTTGCTCAGTTTTATTATGGGTTCTTCATCATCCACAACCAATATATGGCCTTTTCCTTTAACTAATTCAGTTTTTATCTCACTTGAAGACGACTTTTTTTTATTTGTTACTGGGAAAAAAATCTTAAATGTCGTGCCCTGATTGATCTGGCTTTCTACTTTGATTACTCCTTTTGCATCTTTAACAATACCTTGAACCAGTGCCAACCCCATGCCGGTTCCTTCTTCAATGTTTTTAGTTGTAAAATACGGTTCAAATATGCGATCAAGAATGGCATCAGGAATTCCTGACCCTGTATCTGATACGGTCAGTTCAATAAATTCACCCGGCGTAATGCCATCTAAAAATTGGGTCTGAGAATGATCAACTACTATATCTTTAAGGGTGATTTCCAGTACGCCTCCTTCAGAGTTCATAGCGTGACTGGCATTTGTACAAAGGTTCATTACAACCTGATGAATCTGGGTTGCATTTGCCATTACCAAGGATTTGCTTTGTATATTGTCTTTGATGTCAATATTTGCCGGTATACTCGATCGTATAAATTTAAGCACTTCTTTGACAATTAAATCCAACCGGATCGACATCAACACTTCTTCCGATTTTCTGGCAAATGTCAAAATCTGCCTGACCAGTTCTTTTGCTCTCAACCCTGACTTATACACCTCCTGGAGATCTTCTTCTGTTTTTGTTCCTTTTTTAACATCCATCATAATAAGCTGTGTAAAGCCGAGCAGGCTTGTGAGAATGTTGTTAAAATCATGGGCAATGCCCCCGGCTAATGTTCCGATGGCTTCCATTTTTTGGGTATGTCGAAGTTGATTTTCAAGGGTTTTACGTTTTTTCTCCTGTTTGTCTCTTAGTAATCTTGCATTCAACAAGGGCGCAAGATGACTTGCTATGGACGCCATTAACCGGACATCGCTTTGTCCAAAATCGCCTATTTCCTTGTTGCCTACCAGCAGATTACCGATCGCTCTACCATCATAAATAATAGGAACAATCAATGCGCCTGTTATCTTAATATGGCCTTCCGGCACCAGAAAGGGTTCATTGAAAAACAAAATTTTCATCTCGTTGATAGCTCTGCCCCAGCTATGGGGCCATGATTTGCGACGAAATATGATATCTTTGTCCGGTATTTTGCCCGCTTCCCATACATTTTCTGTTAAGGAGGGGCATACCATGTCACCATCCTCGTTAATATATCCTAAAATGCCATGTTTACTTTTTAAGGCGTTTAAAAAAATCTGTGAAATATTTCTGAACAATTCATCACCGGGCGAGGTTGTGAAGGCCTGAGATATCTGATTCTTGATGGCTAGTTCATTCTCAGAGCGCCGCAATGCTTTTTCAATATGTTTTCTTTCTTCAATCTCTTTTTGCAATTGAACATTGGATTTTAAGAGTTCTGCTGTTCTTTCTTTTACCCTTGTTTCTAATTCATCCTTTGTTTGCTCAAGTTCCTGATTTACCTTTTCAAAATCACGATTTTTTTGAATTGCTGCTTCATAGGTGGAAAGCAGAAGGTCTATCATTTGAACTCGTTCGTTGGACAAAAAATATCTTTTATCCCGGAAATAAATTTCAATCCCCGCCTGGGAGGAAACATTTTGTCTTAATTCCCTGTTTATAAGGATGTACCTGATTCGGGACAGAAGAAATCGTTTTTCAAAGGGTTTGACGATGAAATTATTTGCCCCGCAGACAAGACCATTAATAACGTCCTCCGGATTGGAAAGGCTTGTCAGAAGTATCACGGGTATATCACTTAATCTTTTGTCTTCCTTAATCTTGGTGCATAGTTCGTAGCCATTCATCTTTGGCATGACAATATCGGATATAATGATGTCGGGAGTAATCTCTTTCAACATGGCAAGCGCCTGTTCCCCGTCTACGGCCATTGAAACCTTGTACCCTTCTTCCTCTAAAAGGTATTGAATAGCCACAGCCTGGGTAGGGCTGTCCTCCACTATTAATAAATTGACTTCATTTTCAATGTCATTTTCCATTGTTCATCCTTTGCATACTTAATTTAATAGTCATTGCGTCTATATTTTATTGTAAACCAAATGAATCAGCATATCGGCTATACTTTCAGGGGAGAGTTCATACATGGCCGCTTTCAAGTTTATGGCCTCTCCAGCCATGCCGTGAATCATCGAACTTTCTTTATCCTGTACAATGGTAACGGCTCCTTTGTCTTTCAAAATTTTTAACCCGTCTGCCCCGTCTTTACCCATGCCCGTAAGCAAGATGCCTGCTGTTGCCTGGCCATGTTGCTCTGCAGCGCTCCTAAAAAGAAAGGATATGGATGGCCGGGAGTTGCGTTCCGGCTTGGCCCGGCTTAAAATAATTCTGCCTGAATTTCCAACGCCCATGTGATAATCGTCTGGTGCAAAGTAAACATGTCCCGGAAGTAACTTGTCACCCTGGTCGGCCAGGTGAACTTCACAAGAAATTGAGGTGCCAATCCATTTTATTAAGCCGTCTATAAAACCTTTTGAGATGTGCTGGACAACCAATATCGGCACAGGAAAATTTTTAGGTAATTTTGACAAAATTTTTTGTAATACAGGAGGACCACCTGCGGAGGCACCGATAACAATCATATTAATCTTTTTGGACCTTACCATGGTTTTAATCCCATGGAAGTTTTGCGCAAGAACTGATTTTCCTGCCCCTCTCGGTTTAGACTTACGACGCCGGACCACCTTTACTTCTGACAATATTTTCACATTTTGAAGTAGTTCTTCATAATCTTGTTCATGGTCTGGATGATCTATCCCCCGTGGTTTATTTACAAAATTGAGCGCTCCAGATTCCATGGCCTTAAAGACCACTTCCGTCTCTTTCGTATCGTGGATTGAACTCATGATGATGATGGGAACTGGGTTATTTTCCATAATTATCCGGGTTGCCTGGAACCCGTTCATTCTAGGCATATTAATATCCATTAAGATAAGATCCGGGGATTTTTTATTTGCTAAATCCACAGCTTCAATCCCGTCTTCTGCAATTCCAACAATCATGATATCATCGTCGGAATCAAGTAAATATTTCAAATACTCCATGGTTGTATGTGAGTCATCGACTATCAAAACTTTAATCATAAGAAATCCCTAAATACATTTTTGAATCACTTCCAATAAATTGCTTTGGTCAAAGCTGCTTTTAATGATGTATGCATTAGCGCCGACATCAATTCCATGCTCTCGGTCTTCCCGGGTGTGGAGTGCCGTCACCAGTATTACAGGCAGATCCTTAAGTTTCTTGTCAGCACGTATTTTTTCGGTTAGCACAAACCCGTTCATTCTGGGCATATCAACGTCCGATACCATGAGGTCGTACTCCCCTTCTTTGAGCTCAGTTAACGCCTCAAGACCATCAACAGCGGTTTTCACCTTAAATCCGGCAGACTGTAGAATGGTTTTCAAAAGCATGCGTGAGGTAATGGAATCATCAGCGACCAAAATAGATTTTTGTACTGCTGTAACTTTTTTAGCAGAAACCATGACGCTTTCAGCACGGGCCCGAATGTGCACTGCAGATTTTAACAAATCAGAGACATTCAGGATGGGTACCAACTTTCTGTTTTTCAGAACCGTTGCCCCGTAAATGTTTCTGACCCGGGATAGTTGATTCCCAAGACTCTTAAACAAAATTTCATCTTCACCCCGAACATGATCCAGGCTGAATGCAATCTGTTTGTCTTTTTTTCCCAGAATCATTACCGGGATTAATTGGCTTGCCGATTCTTGTTCCCTGGAAGGAATTTCCAAAACATCATTGAGTCGAATCAAAGGAAGCGTTTGCCCGTTCAAGTGAATTGTCGCCTTGTTTTGAACGGTTTTAACATCATTGAGATTGATCCTTACCACCCGATCAACTTTTGCAGTTGGAACAATAAACTGCTGTTCTTCTGCCTCCACCAGGACACCCCTGAATCTGGCAAGCGTTGTGGGAAGGATCATACTAAATTTCGTCCCATTTTCTGGACTGCTGTCAATGGATATTTTGCCACCAAGTTTTTCAACTTTCTCGTATACGATGGCCAAACCCAAACCCCTCCCGGATATATCCGTTACGATGGCGCTTGTGGTTAACTCTGATTGAAAGATAAGGTCAAGAACTTCCTTTCTCGAAAGATTACCTGCTTCTTGATCGGCTATAACGCCTTTTTTGATAGCCGCTTCTTTTACTTTCTCTATGTTAACTCCCGATCCATCATCGAAGACGGCAATCAGAATCTTGTCACCACTTTCCTGACTGATTGTAACGTTTATGGTTCCTTCTTTTATTTTTTTTAGTTTCTTTCGTATCGTGGCACTTTCAATTCCGTGATCCACACAATTTCGTAGTAAATGTATAAGCGGGTCCTTCATTTCCTCCAGGATTTTCCTGTCAACTTCAATTGCTCCTCCCTTTAAAACCACCTTGATATCTTTTTTTTGATCACGTGCAAGATCTCGTACTATTTTGGGGATCACTTCTAAAAAAATTGAGATTGGCAGCATCAGTACATCTTTTGTATCCTCAAGCAGTCTGTCCACCAGGTCGCCGATTAGCCTCCGATCTATATGGGCTGATTTAACAAGAGCAAAGAGTTGATCTTCAAGCAATCTTGATAGGTTTTGATTAGATTTGATCAATTCAATCAACCGGTATGAAGAGGGTAGAGCCGTTTTTTCCTGTTTC
>JAFLJU010000427.1 GCA_022712835.1 Desulfobacteraceae bacterium | reverse complement strand
GGTAGTCTTTGGTGATAATGGCTTCGGTGTGGTTGGAGCCGTGGACCGCAATGTGTCCCATGGCCTCTTCCATATCTTTTACCACTTTGACGGCCAGGATGAGATCCAGGTATTCCGCATCCCAGTCTTGGGGGGTGGCAGATTCAATTTTGGGAAGAAGTGCACAGGTTTTTTCACAGCCTCTCAGGGTGACCGAAGATTGGGTCATGGCGTCATAAACCAGGGGTAAAAATTTAGCTGCAATGCTTTCATGGACCAGCAGGGTCTCCAGGGCATTGCAGACCCCGGGGCGCTGGGCTTTGGAATTGACACTGATGTTTACGGCCATCTCAAGATCGGCCCCTTTATCCACATAGGCATGGCAGACCCCTTTGTAATGCTTGAGTACGGGGATGGTGGACAGGGCCACCACGTGGCGGATGAGTCCTTCCCCGCCTCTGGGGATGATCAGGTCAATGGATTCTTCCTGTTTGAGCAGAATATCCACCGCCTCACGATCCGGAACCGGAATTATCTGGACGGCGGCCCCTGGCAACCCAGTTTCTTTAATTGCCTGCTCAATCACCGATGCCAGGGCCAGGTTGGAATGGATGGCTTCGGAGCCCCCCCGCAAAATCACGGCATTTCCCGCCTTGAGGCAGAGTCCTGCCGCATCCACGGTGACATTGGGCCTCGATTCATAGATAATGCCGATGACCCCCAGGGGAATCCGCATTTTGGCAATTTCAAGTCCGTTGGGTCGGATGGAAGCATCGGACAAAGACCCCACAGGATCAGTAAGCCCGGCCACAAACAACAGCCCCTCAGCCATGTCGGTTATACCCTTGTCACTGATGACGAGCCGGTCGATCATGGCCGGGGATAATCCGTTTGTTTTGGCATGGGTTATATCCTTTGCATTTGCAGCCTGGATGGCGACGGCATTCTTTTTGATCAGGTTGGCAATGGCAACAAGGGCCTTGTTTTTCTGGTTGGTGGATGCCGCTGCCATGGTTCTGGAAGCGTTCCTGGCATTTTGGGCTATTTGAATGATGGTGGTTTCCAAAGACATATTTGTTTCCTTTTGAGGGGGTCGTTTAAAAATTTTATTCCGGGTCGGCCGTGATCACCAGGTTGTCCCGGTGGATCACCTCATCATAGGACCTGAATCCTAACCGGTCTTTGATCTGGCTGGTTTTGCAGCCCATGATCTTGAGAATATCTGCGGCATTGTAGTTGACAAGGCCCATGCCCAGCCGTTGTTTCTCCTCATTTAAAAATTCCACGGGATCTCCCACATCAAAGGAATCTTCCACCCGGGTGATGCCTGAGGGCAGAAGGCTTTTCCCCTGTTTGAGCACGGCTTGCTGGGCGCCGGGATCAATGGTGATCTTTCCCTTGGCCTGGAGGGTGAGGCCGATCCAGTTTTTACGGGAATTGAGTTTTTCCTTTTTGGGGACAAAATAGGTGCCGATATAGTCATTGTTGAAAATATTGATCAAGATGTTGGGCGTAAGTCCCGAGGCGATGATCATGGGGATTCCGGCCGAGGTCAGCTTTCGGGCCGCCGTAATTTTGGTGCCCATGCCGCCGGTTCCTAAAGGGCCGGCAATTTTCCCGGCCATGTCATCAATGTGTTTTCCCATGGAGGAGACTTGCTTTAGCAGCTGGGCATCCTCATGGACCCGGGGATCCTTGTCATAGAGACCGCCGATATCCGTGAGATTGATCATGAGATCCGCCCCGAGAAGCAAAGTGATCATGGCGCCCAGATTGTCATTGTCCCCGAATTGCAGGGATTTGACCGCAACCGTATCGTTTTCATTGATAATGGGCAGCACATTCCATTCCAACAGGGTGTTGATGGTGTTCCGGGCATTGAGATACCGGATCCGGTCACACAGATCCCCCCGGGTCAGCAGGATCTGGGCTACTTTCCGGCCGCAGTGTTCCAGGGATCGTTCCCATTCCTTGATCAGATCTGCCTGACCGATGGCGGCAACTGCCTGTCGTTTGGGGGTTTCAGAAGGCCTAGCGGGAAGACCCAGTTTTGTGACCCCGGCGGCCATGGCCCCGGAGGAGACAAGAATCACCTGTATCCCCCGTTCATGCAAGGCGCAGATCTGATCCGTGATGGAGGTGATGCTGGCAAGGTTCAATCGATTGTCTTTGGTCAGAACCCCGCTGCCAACCTTGACCACGATTCGTTGGCCGGCTGAAAGGGGGGTGAGCGTTTTTGGTGTTTCCATGTTCATATCTTTATCTATTGTAACTTTATTTTAGCCTATAATATTTTAGTCTATAATATCGGGTTAGCTGTAAAAAAAATATCGATTTGTCCGAATTAAATTTCCTATGCTCAATTGCTGTAAAAGTCAATTAAAATCCCGGTAGCGTAAATTTCTGGCTGACTTCTCCTGTTCGGTTGTCAATCTGAAGCATTCTTCTTCTGTGTTTCCGATTGAACTTAAGGATTTACCCTAATATAGCTTTCCTTAGGTTTCAATGTTTTTTTCATAAGAAACCCCAGAGCAGCTAAATAGAAAGTAGAAAAATCCAAATCGGCGTGGTATGGTTTTTCGTTCATTTAATAATGAAATAATAGGTTGGAAATCAGATACTGGCTGTGCTGGTCAAAAAGGAGAATAAATGGCGGAAACGCTCTGCTGTTGCAACAGCGGGAACAAAAGTGACATGTGTTGCGGGCCCTATCTATCCGGGCAGGCCCTTCCGGAAACCCCGGAACAATTGATGCGATCCCGGTATGCCGCTTTTTTCCACAAAAATATTGACTACCTCATTGCCACCCGTGATCCGGATTATAGACAGGTAAATGACCGTCAGGTGCTGGCCGACACCTGCAACACCACCCGGTGGCTGGGGCTTGTTGTAATGAAAACAGATGAATCTCAACTGGGCCATGGGGTCGGGTATGTGGAGTTTGCGGCCTTTTATGACCAGAAGGACACAGGCCAGGCCCATGACCAAGGCCATGACCAGATCCACGGCCAGATCCACGGCCAGATTCATGAAAAGGCCCGGTTTGTGAACAAGGCGGGCCGCTGGGTTTATTGTGACGGCCAAATGCTTCCCCCGGTGGTCTGGGGCCGGAACCAGCTCTGCTGGTGCGGCAGCCATAAAAAATTCAAAAAATGCCATGGTGCCCCATGATCCATTTTCTTCTCATGGGCAGTTTGCTGGGGCTTTCCGCCGGGATGGCTCCGGGCCCCCTGCTGACCCTGGTGGTGTCGGAAACCCTTGCCCATGACATCCGGTCTGGTATCCGGGTGGCTCTTGCCCCCCTGGTCAGTGACCTGCCCATTGTGCTGTTGACCCTGTTTATTCTGTCAAAATTGTCCGGGTTCCAATCGGTTTTGGGGGGGATTTCCCTTGTGGGCGGTGGGGTGATTTTCTACATGGGGGTCCAGGGGCTTCGCACCTCGGGCGGGGTGCTGGATATGGAAAAAAAAGCCCCCAGATCGTTGGCAAAGGGGGTTATGGTAAATTTCTTGAGTCCCCATCCCTATCTTTTCTGGATCAGCGTGGGCGCCCCCACCATGGGCCGGGCCATGGATGTGAATATCGGGGCGGCCATTTTTTTTGTGACAAGTTTTTATCTGTTGCTGGTGGGGTCAAAGGTGGGTTTGGCAGTGCTCGTGGGTCGATCAAAATTCTTTTTAAAGGGCCGGGCTTACCTGGTCACCATGAAATGTTTGGGGGGGGCGCTTTGCGGTTTGGCGCTTCTCCTGTTCAAAGACGGGCTGGGGCTGCTGGGTTTTTTGTAATTGCCTGAAAAAAAATGAGCTTGGCCATG
>JAFLJU010000510.1 GCA_022712835.1 Desulfobacteraceae bacterium | reverse complement strand
CCCACAGCCAAGGGAGGCGCCAATGGCCCAGAGGGCAATTTTTCTCTGGCCTTTTTGCACGGCCGTGATGGACGCTGCTACGGCAAAACTGGAGATGAGCAGGATAACGGTATTCACCACCCCGAAAACCCGATTCAACTCCTTGCCTCCTTCAATGAAATCTTGGGTATATTTGCTAAAATAAACCGCATAGAGAACAAAAAGCCCACCAAACAGGATAATTTCCGTGTATAGAAAAAGCCACATCCCCATTTTTTTCCCGGCTTCATCTGTTTTCATGGATTCGCCCGTTTTCATGGATTCGCCCGTTTTCACGGGATCGCCTGTTTTCACGGGATCACCCTTTTTTATCGGATCTATAGCATGAGAAGACATTCAGACTCCCTTGGTTTTTTTGGCAAATTTTTTAATCACCCCGGAAAAATCGTATGGGTAATCCAGTACCTTGGGTTCGCTCTCAAAATTATGAAGGGGAGGAGGAGACGGGGTCATCCATTCCAGGGTCACCCCTCCCCAGGGATCGGCCGGGGCATTTCTTTCCTGTCTCAGGGACACCATCAAATTGGCCATCATCATAAAGATACCGATGATCATGAACAGGGCCCCGAAGCCCGCCAGAAAATTGCCGGTGGCATACTGGGGCAGATAATCATAATACCGCCTTGGCATGCCCTGCATCCCCAGGATAAACATGGGCACATAGTGAAAGATAAACCCGCCGGTCACAAGGATAGATGCAATATAGGCCCGCTTAAAATTGTACATCCGCCCGAACATTTTGGGCCACCAATAATGGAGGGCCGCAAAAAAAGCAAATCCGGTTCCCCCGAACATGGTAAAATGAAAATGAGACACCACAAAATGGGTATCATGGACATGGATATCTGTGCCCGCGGCTCCTACCACCAACCCTGTAAGTCCCCCCACGGAAAATAGATAGATAAAACACAGGGCTAAAAACAAAGGAGGGCTCATTTCAATGGACCCCTTGTAGAGGGTAGCCACCCATGAAAAGACCTTGATAGCCGAAGGGATGGCCACCACAAATGTCAACAGAGAAAACACAAAAACAGCCGTATCGCTCATGCCGCTGGTATACATGTGGTGGGCCCAGACAAGCGATCCTGCAATGGCAATGGCCATGGAAGAGACCACAATGGCCTTGTACCCGAAAATTGATTTTCTGGCAAAAACAGGAATGATCTCGGAGATCACCCCCATGCCCGGTAAAATCATGATATAGACTGCCGGATGGGAATACATCCAAAACAGATGCTGATACAAGATGGGATCCCCGCCCTTGGCTGGATCAAAAAGTCCCACGTTAAAATACCGCTCCACCATCACCAACACCAGGGTGATCGAGACAATGGGGGTTGCCAGCAACTGCACCCAGGATGTGGCGTAGAGACTCCAGGTAAACAAAGGGATTTGCATCCAGCTCATTTTGGGGTGACGCATCCTGTGGATGGTGGTGATAAAGTTCAAGCCCGTCAGCATGGAGGCAAACCCCAGAACAAAGGCGGCAAACACTGCCGTGGAAACATTGGTATTGGTGGAAATGGAAAAAGGCACATAAAAGGTCCAGCCGGTATCCGGGAATCCGTCTGAAAAAAGGGAAAGGATGGCGATGACCCCGCCCAGCATGTACAAATACCAGGACAACAGGTTCAGCTTGGGGAAAAACACATCATCGGTGCCAATCTGCATGGGCAGGAAAAAATTGCCAAACACCGCCGGCAGGGCGGGAATGATGAACAAAAAAATCATGATCACCCCGTGGAGGGTAAAGGCAGAGTTGTACAATTGGGCACCCATAATGGTTTCACCGGGGAACATGAGTTCCAACCGAATGAGTCCGCCCAGGAGAACGGCCAGAAGAAACCAGAACACAATGGCAAACAGATACATCAATCCGATGCGTTTATGGTCCGTGGTTAACAGCCAGGACCCAATGCCCTTATACCGAGCCGGTGAAGGGGTTTCAAAAAATGATCTCTGTTCCATTGCAACCTCACATTAGGGTTCCTAGGGGATAACAATCAGCATGAAAAGAAGAGGATACCGGGCATTAACAGATCACTGCCCGAAGGTTGTTTTTCTCCGGCTCCGTTTTGACGGGTAAACAAGAAACAGGACAAACCCCACCAGCAGAATCAGGATCGCGGTTCCTGTGATCCGAAACATTTTAAACACATAGGTTTTGTTCTCCGGATCATAGTCAAAACAAAAAGAGAGCACCCCTCTTTTGATGGAAATACCGGGCTCGCCTTCCACGGCTTCACTCAGGGCCATCCCCACATCAAATGGCAGAAAGGAAGGCCCGTAAAGATACCGGATAATTTTCCCATCCTTTGCCAGCACCACCATGGCACTGGGGTGGATATAAAAATGTTCTTTCTTTTTAATAAAATAATACCCCAGAGAATCGGTAAGTTTTCGGATATTTTCATTGTCCGAGGTCAGGTAGTACCAATTTTTCAAGGGAAATTTGCGTTTGAGCAAATTGGCATAGTTTCTCTTGGATGTTTTGGCGTGACCCGCATCTTCATCATCGGCAAAACTCATCGTAATGATATTAAATTCGGTGCCCGGGGTCTGACCCACAAGATTTAATATATTGGCAAGTTCTGCCTGGAGGAAATTACACACCGAGGTGCACATAAAATAAACGGGCAGCAGAAGGACCGGTTTATCAAAAATAGTTTTAAGATCAATTGGTTGGTTGTTTTCATCCACAAAGGAGGCGCTAAAATCGATGAACTTACCCAATTGTTCTTCTAGTTTCACCTGTTCGGCCAGGGCGGGTTCTTCCTTTTGAGCAGCTATGACCATGCTTTCATGACTCATGGTTTCATGACTCATGGTTTCAGGAGCCGTCTTCATGGCAGCTGGGTCCTGGTCTTTCATATGATCATCCACGGAATCTTTCATAACATGATCCGTGGCGCTCCCCACCAACGGCACGAAAACCGTCAGCAGGAAGCAGAACAAAAATAATGATAAAAACCGCATCATTTTATCTTTTTTGTTTCGCCGGTTGAATAATTGATATCATAGATGCCTCTGTATTTGTGTCCGGCTTTAAAGGAATCCCTTCCAGACCCATAGGCGATCATTATCCGGCTGGTCCCTTGGGCAACAATGGGTTTGTCCCATTTATCACCGGTGTCAAGAGCCCGGGAAAAAGAAATCGTGGTGACGCCGTCGGCTTCTTCTCCTGCCGGGTTGAGCACATGGTTCTCTCCTCCCAGCTTTTTATCCGGGGAATGACCCCGTTTTCTGTCCGCATAATGATCTTCTATTTTGACTTTGCCTTTTTTCACGGCACCAATAATAATATCAGCACCCTGCATGGCTTTTTCAGGATCAAATCCAATGGCCACCCACCCGGTTGTTTTGGCCGTCAATTTGACATGGATCTGTTCCTTGTCAATACGCCAGAAAACCGTCATATTCTTAGCTTCTAGTTTATGCGGATACTCATTTGCCGTAGCGAAAGCCGGAAAAAGAAGGCAGATGGCCGCCCATGCTAAAATATATTTTTTCATCATAAGATTACTCCTTTATTATAGTCCTATCCGTATTGCAGTTCACCGCCGGAAAAACCAAGACCGATTGCCAACAGAACAATCAAAAGATAAAATCCGGTTATCTTATCGAATTTGGGGTTCTCGGGGTCATCCATAATCGCAATGGAGATAAAGACGCCAGCCAGGGCCGTTGCAAGCACCATTTTCAATATAATTAAAAATTCCCATGCACCGGAATACCGATGCTGCCAGTCCAGGTATCCTGTGAACGCCGTGGGTGCGATCCCCAAAAGGCCTAGAATAACGCAATGATACCCTGTTTTTGCCAACCCCTTCAATTTGGGCAAAAAAGAAGCCAGCCTGAAGACCACGGCACCCATTGCCATGCCCATGGGTATATGTGTCAATGCAGGATGAAGCGGATGTGTAAAACCCACCTTACTCAAAAATTCAAAAATCATTTCAGTCATGGAATCCCCTTTTGTTGAGTATGTTTAATTGTCTTTTAAAATAGTGAATGAAGTGTTCTTTATTTATAAAATTTAAGGCATGGACAAGTCAAGCGGAATTCACGTTTTTCTTAGGCAGGCGATTTGGAAAACAACCTATCGAAGAAAAGTTAGGCTAAGAAAACTTTATCCTTGACAACTTATAAATTTATACACATACTGTATTTAACAATCACAAAGATCAAACAACGATAAAGCTGAAAAGTAAAATGAAAATGAAGATACGATCGAGTGACAGAAAATAAAATAGAACATGGAAAGGAGACTACCATGAGCAACCATAGAAACGAAAATAACTATATTGAAAGCGACGAAGAAAGAGAAGCAGGACATGTGGACACAAGACAGTTTAACTTTGAATGTGAAAGCTTTGACTCCATTGGATGTGACACCGGGGTCGATGTAGCAGGATAGACGTACAACCCTCCGTAAATTTAATTAGTATTTTGCCTCCGAAAAAAGGCAGCCACTCCTTGCCAGGGTGACTGCCTTTTTCATTTTTAGAAAATTTTAGACAAGCGGTATGAATCATAACCCGATGCCCCCTTTACTCAACCTTAGGATGATATTTGGCGATCTGACGGGAAATGGCAATTAAATTATTCTCCTGATCCCAGAGCTCCCCATCCTCTTCCACCAAACCGCTGCTGATAAACCGGGTGGTAAAAACTCCCCGCAACCAGCCCGGCACAGGCAATTGTCTGACATTCACCGAGTATTCAATGGTGGGCACCCAGGCCACCATCCCACGACTTGCAAAAATACAGGGGGGAAAACTGTCTGCAAAAAACGTAATGGCTGGCACATCCACCTCCCTGTTTTCCTTAAACCTTATCCATCCTTTCTGGACAGATCTGTCCGTAAGCTTGCCCGTTGTCCATCCGGCACACTCAGGATCCAGGCGCATGTCCACCTGGTCAAAAAGAGAATACCCTCCCCCCATGGGCGGAACCTTAAAGCATTGGTCCGGCGG
>JAFLJU010000582.1 GCA_022712835.1 Desulfobacteraceae bacterium | reverse complement strand
GGTGTATTAAGGATTAATTAACGCTGGCTTCTTTGAATCCAAACAGGAGATATGTCATGGAAAACAATATGTTTCAAGCAATTGTCGTAGAAGAGACTGAACCCAAAACCTTTTCCCGCTCCATCCAGAAAAAATCCATTGATGACCTGCCCGATGGAGAGGTCCTGATCCGGGTTCTTTTTTCATCCCTTAATTATAAAGATGCCCTGTCTGCCACTGGCAATCGGGGGGTGACCCGATCCTTTCCCCACACCCCTGGTATTGATGCGGCAGGTGTCGTTGAATCCAGCGATGTACCCGAATTTAACAAAGGAGATGAGGTCATCGTCACCTCCTATGACCTGGGTATGAATACCCCGGGGGGATTTGGCCAGTATATCCGGGTACCGGCAGGATGGGTGGTTCCCCTGCCCCAAAACCTGAGTCTGGAGGAGAGCATGATTTTAGGCACCGCAGGGTTTACAGCTGCCATGTCCATTGAACGGCTGGTACCTGGTGTGGGCACTTCCCACGGGCCCGTGCTTGTCACCGGGGCAACCGGAGGAGTGGGTTCCCTGGCCTGCGCCATCCTTGCCCAGATGGGATATGAAGTGGCTGCAGTCTCGGGTAAACCGGACGATGGTTTTCTTAAATCCCTGGGGGTTAAAGAGATTATTCCCAGACAGGATTTTGTCGGGGACTCAAAGTCTCCCCTGCTCAAGCCCAGATGGGCCGGTGTGGTGGATACGGTTGGGGGCGAAATCCTAGCCACGGCCATCAAAACCACCATGGAAACAGGAATTATCACCTGCTGCGGTCTTGTGGCCTCCCCGGATCTGCCCATCACTGTATTACCTTTTATCCTCAGGGGAGTGGCACTTTTCGGAATTGACTCCCAGCACTGCCCCATGCCCCTGCGTGAGGATATATGGACCTACCTGGCCAGGGATTGGAAACCCAAAATGCTTGGGGAGATCGTCACTAAAATCGGACTGACTGACCTGAATGACAGCATTGATAAAATCCTTAAGGGCCAAATCAAAGGTCGTACCCTAGTCGATCTGGGATAACCCGGGCAATACCCCGGGGGAAAATAGTTTTTAAGGTTTATTTTTTGAACCAAAATAATAAAAATGTACAATTCCAGATAGACGGTCTGTTCAAGTTAAAAAAAGTTGGTGATTTTAGGTATTAAGGGGACACCATTTATCTTTCCCTCTTTCTATAGCATTTTTAGTACCTCATACTGAAATGCCTTTTCCAAGTTTTCAAGCATAAATGCTGGCGCCGGGAACAGCATTATCATATGGCACAGTGGATTTAAGGTAAGCCATGATAACATTCCATGCATATTTAAAGAGTTTTGATTTGTTGGGGGATGGTGATACACTCGCTTAAAAAAAAATGGATTTTAACAGGAATATGAACACCCTATGGATAAAGAAAAGCGATATTCAGATTATAATGGATATTTAAGAAACATATTTGGGATGCGGGTTCAAAAGATTTCGGTGGATGCAGGGCTTTCCTGCCCCAACAGGGATGGGGTGCTATCCAAGCAAGGCTGTATTTACTGTAACGCCAAGGGGTCCGGGTCTGGCTCCTTTGAAAAAGGCCTTTCCATTACCCAGCAGATTGAAGCCGGCAGGATCGGTATGGTCAAAAAATACAAGGCCAAAAAATTTATGGCCTATTTTCAATCCTATTCCAACACCTATACAACTTGTGCCCACATGAAGGCATTATATGACGAGGCCCTTGCCTGTGAGGGGATGGTGGGGATGGCCATCGGCACCCGGCCCGATTGTGTGGACGAAGAAAAAATTGATCTGATCCAATCCTATACAAAGGATTACCTGGTCTGGTTGGAATACGGACTTCAATCCATCCATGATGTAACCTTGTCCCTGCTTAACCGGGGACATGATTTTGCAGCCTTTAAAAGGGCCGTTGACATGACCCGGGACAAGGGGATAAATATTTGCACCCACGTTATCCTGGGGCTGCCTGGTGAAGACCGGGACATGATGCTGGAAAGCGCCAGGGTTCTTAGCGGTATGGGGATCAACGGGGTGAAAATTCATCTGCTCTATGTGATCCGTGATACTCCCCTTGACCAGATATGGCAAAGGGGGGATTACACCTGCATGGAACAGCAGGCCTATGTGGACATGGTTTGCGATTTTTTAGAACGGCTTCCCCGGGAGATCATTATCCAGCGAGTTACCGGCGATCCCCACGGCGAAGAGCTCAGGGCACCCGCCTGGGCAGGCCGTTACAGGGAAACATTTAACCTGATCCAGCAAACCCTTGAACAGCGGGAGTCTTTCCAGGGTAAAAAGTATCAAAAAAAATAGCCCCATCAATTTTTAGGAACCTGGAATAATATGGAAACAATAGAGCCCACTGTGGACTTGGACCCTTTCAAGTCCATTGTATCAAGAATTACCCATGAAAAATTGGATTCACTTCGGATGTCAGCCACCATTCTGGTGACGCTCCAGGAAATAATGGAATTTGTCCAGGGGGTTGTTGTCCAACTTGAAAAATCAAACCATAGCCCCAAAACCTCCTGCGGCAGCGGGTGTAGTTATTGCTGTCATTCACAGATCAATATCATTCCTGTGGAAGCCTTGTTGATTTTTTCATTTATTGAAACCTCATTCACCCCCCGGGAAATCCGGGAGTTAAAAATCAAAATTCAGGATAACCATTTGCTTACCACCGGCAAAACCTTTGCGGAAAAAGTGGGCGTAAAAGACCAAACCCCCTGTGTCTTCCTGGTTGAAACCGGACAATGCCGTATTTATTCGGCCCGCCCTTTTATATGCAGATCCTGGCATTCCTTTGATAAAGACGCCTGTGAAGCTGCCTTTGTCTCCGGGAACCCTGATGCGGAAATGGAGGTCTTTGAAGCCAGGAACTATATGTTCAGCACTGCCAGGAAAGTGTTTCAGGATTTGAGCCTTGAGATGAAAATTCAGACCGGTATCTACAAAATGTCTGATGCCATCGGTCATTGCTTTCTAAACGCTACCCCTCTTACGAGCTGGCTTTCGGGTCAGTCGGTGTTTAAACCGAGTTAGCTAGCCAGCTTTATTCCAGGACAAGGATACTGGCGTCGGGATTAAAGGGGTTTTTTCTTGCCGCCAGGGAAAACAGATAGGGGTATTGTTCTTTTAAGTGTTCAAGATAATCCAGCCATTGGATGGCCAGTCGCTGGTAGGTACGGTTGAAATCCCCTGACAGATGTCTGAGATCAGCTCCTGGCAGACTTTCAAGCTCCGGTCTTAGCAGTTCCGTGGCATTGGCAATGACACCCAGAAATGTTGTCCCCCCCATGATGATGAGAAAAACAGCAAATAATTGGCTCTGGGGGGTTGTGGGATGAATGTCGCCATATCCTACCGTGGACATGGTTACGATGTTGTAATAAAAGGCCTGGGTAAAGGAAATTTTTTCCAGCTTCATGAATCCCAGGCTGCCCAGAAGGGTGAGCAAAATAAATAAAACCAGAAATATTTTTAGCCTTCTTTTGCTATCTGCCATGGCATCTCCTTAACCCAAAGAAATTTTTTCATTTATCACAGCGGTCATTTTTCCGTATGATGGGGGAATAACAATTGGGAGAGAATAGCAGAATTCCCCTGGGAGGAAAAGGGCACAGCGGTATTCGGATTCAATCGGTGGGTTTCCCATATATTTTAAAGATATCCTTGATGAATTCCAGATGATCGCGGTATGCTCTCCATCGGTGCTGTCAAATGGGCGCTGCCAAATTTTTAAATTTCACAGGAGAAAAAATACCATGAGCGGGAAAAAAGTAATTGTTACCCAAAAAAACCATTTACTGATGATGGAATTAAACCGGCCGGAGAAACGAAACGCCTTTGATCTGGAAATGTACCGGGAGTTGAGCCAGGCCTATGGAGAGTTGAACCGGAATCCTGAACTGCGATGCGGGCTTTTGTTTGCCCGGGGAGATCATTTTACCGCTGGTTTGGATCTGCCTGAATGGGCCCCCTGTTTCACAAAGGGGAAATTTCCGGATCTGCCGGACCAGGGGATTGATCCCCTGGGACTGGATCCCTTAAACAGGGTTTCCAAGCCCGTGGTCATGGCTGTCCGGGGTGTTTGCTTCACCATTGGCATAGAGTTGCTGCTGGCCACGGATATTCGGGTGGTTTCAAGTGATACTCGGTTTGGCCAGATTGAAATAAAACGGGGGATCTATCCGGTTGGGGGTGCCACCGTTCGCCTGATGCAG
>JAFLJU010000100.1 GCA_022712835.1 Desulfobacteraceae bacterium | reverse complement strand
TTGGTAAGATTTTTAGCATTTATTGTCCAGCCGGTGGTCGGGTATATGGCAGATCGGCACGAAACAAGGGGCTTTGTCTTTACCGGGCTATTTCTTGCTTTTTTTTGCATTCCCTTCTCAGGTTTGGCTCCAAATTTTTCTTTATTGCTGCTGGCCCTTTGCCTCGGATCCATCGGCTCTTCCATGTTCCATCCCTCAACCACTGGTATGATCCCCTTGTATTCCGGAAACAGGACCGGGTTCTGCCTGTCCATATTCAACACCGGCGGTACCCTTTCCTTTGCCCTGGGGCCGATATTTATCACCTGGTATGTGACAAAATACGGACTGGAAGCCATGCCCTATACGCTGATCCTGGGCCTTGTGGCATTTATAGTCTGTTTTAAATATCTGCCCAGACCGGTTTCAGAAAATCTTTCCCATCTTGGCTTTATCGGTTCCCTTAAAGACAGTCTTGGAAAGGTTTACAAACCCATTCTTCTGATCTGGGTAGTCATGGTGCTCCGGGCCATCACCGGGCAAACCTTCATGACCTTTATGCCCATTTTTCTGGCCGACAAAGGCCATGACTTGAGTTCGGTGGGTCTTATTTTTGCCCTCTTCATCATGGGAGGAACCGTAAGCGGTCTTCTGGCCGGGTATCTTGCTGACCGGATAGGCTGTAAGAAAATCTTCTTTTTATCTTTTTTATCCATGCCCGCCACCCTGTTATTATACCTTTTGCTACCGGGCTTCTGGGTGTATCCAAGCTCCTTTCTGGCAGGATTTTCAGTACTTGCCTCCATGCCCCTGGGGGTTGTCATGGCCCAGAAACTGGCCCCGAAATCCCGGGCCATGGTCTCCAGTCTGATGATGGGATTTGCCTATGGACTGGGCGGTATTTTCACCCCCCTTATGGGAAAACTTGCAGATATCTACGGGTTGGAAACGATTCTTTTTTATACTGCCTTTATCCCCCTTATCTGCCTGGGATTTATCATCAAATTTCCAGAGATGGACCAGGCCTGACGGCACTGGATCAAATGAAACCCTCCAACAAAGATAGAAACCTGATTGCCCTGGAAGAATCTACTCCTTTAGGAATGAATCCCCTTTTAGAAAAGCACACCCCCTTTCATGTTCTGCTGGTGCAACCCCCCATTGAAGAATTTTATCTGACGGCCAAAAGAACCATTCCCTATGGGCTTGCCTCCATCTGCGCGAGCCTTGAATCCGCTGGATACCCCACCCAAATTCTGGATGGCCTTGCCACGAACAAATCTAAATCCATTGCCTATCCCGAAGAATTCTCCCATTTAACCCCCTACTACGGCCGGGATGATATCTCCCTGTTTTCACTGTTTCACCAATTTAAACATTTTGGGTATAGTTATGAACATCTGGCCACCCAGGTCCGGGAGAAAAAACCTTTTCTGGTGGGGATATCCTCCCTGTTCACCGCCTATGGTGACCAAGCACTTGCAACTGCCAAGATTATAAAAAAATTTTACCCCGGGGCTTATATTGTCATGGGGGGGCACCACCCCACCCATTTCCCCAAGGAAGTTTTGGCCTGCAAGGCCGTTGATTTTGTCCTCAGAGGGGAAGCTGAGACATCCCTGCCGCTTCTTTGTGATGCCTTAAGAATGGGAACAGATCTTAACCATGTCCCAGGGCTAGCTTTCAGGAACGTAAACGATATAAAAATTAATCCACCGGTCTGGATAAAGGACTTAAATACTCTCCCATTGCCAGCCCTTTCCCGGATAAACCAATCCTTTTACCAACGCAAGGCAAAGGCATCTGTCACCATGGTTTCAAGCCGGGGCTGCCCCATGCCCTGTTCCTATTGTTCTGTTTCAGCCACGGCCTCCCATGGCAAATTCCGCCAGCGGGATGTGGCACAGGTACTGATGGAAATTAAGGAACAGGCCCATCGACAGGATATTGGATTCATCGATTTTGAAGATGAAAACCTGGCCCTGGATAAATCCTGGATAATGGCGCTCCTGTCCGGCTTAAATGAAATTTTCAAAACAAATCCCCCGGAACTTCGGGCCATGAACGGGCTCTATCCACCCTCTCTGGATAGGGAAATCATGGCTGCCATGAAAACCGCCGGATTTAAAACCATCAACCTCTCTTTAGGTTCTTTTTCCAAAGAGCAGCTTGCCCGCTTTAAACGGCCCGATGTGAGAAGAGCCCACGACCGCGCTCTTTTGATTGCCCAGGATTTGGATTTGACCTGTGTGTCCTACTTGATAGCGGCGGCACCCGGTCAATCAGCCGCCTGTTCTCTGAATGACCTGCTCAGCCTTGCCCAGCGAAGAACCCTGGCCGGACTTTCGATTTTCTATCCAGCCCCGGGAAGCCTGGATTATGGAATTTGTAAGGAACAAGGCCTGCTCCCAAAAACTTTTTCTTTGATGCGGTCCACGGCCTTCCCCTTAGATAACACCACCACCAGACTTGAGGCAGTCACCCTGTTGCGCCTGGCACGGATTTTAAATTTCATCAAAAGCCACGTGGATACCAGGGAATGCCTTCCCCTTGCCCAGGCCCAGACCCATGAGGGTGATGGTGGCGATCTACACGCCCCCTTTGACAGGGATCACATCAGCCAAAAACTTGTCCAATGGTTTTTATATGACGGGATCATCCGGGGAATGGACAAAAAAGGGAATCTCTATGTTCATAAAACAGACCCAAATCTTTGTCAGGAATTTATTAAAAAAATCAAACAACTTCCCCTCATGGGAGTTGAAAAAGGTCCGTTCACTTTTCCTGCAACCAACTTTCCCTGTGATCCAGACAATAAAAACAAAAATGCGTTCCCTTAGAGAGGCAGAGCCAGAAATGTTCCCCCATTTTGCTTTGTAAGCTCCCGCATCAAAATTGCAAAATGACCGGTGGTGTATTGTGAGAGAAAGCCAACCCCATGTATCTTTGCCAGCCGCTGGCCGTTTTTTTGGCGATTGTTCATTTTCGTGATACGGGCAATAACCGGATCATAGGACCCCCCGGTATAATCATCACCAAAAACATAGATTGCGGTGGACTGACCCGGTTTTGCATAGCGCTTCAACCCCATTTCTATCCCTTCCACGGGACTTGAGTTGGATGCATCCGCCCAATCGCCGAACACATTCATCACGCTTTGGCGTCGCTTAGGAGTGTCGGGAATCCACCGGCCGCTATAACCTGCAATCAGCGAGGTTCCCTGGTCGTTTAAAATCTGAAACCCCTTCACCTTGGGATGAATACTCAAAACATTTAAGATCTCCTGTGACACCCGGCCCCAGATAGATTGCATACTGCCGGATGTGTCGACAATAAAGAGGACATAGTCACTGTCCACCGGGATACCGCCCACCTCCTCGTCCCGAATGGTGTTGCGGGTCCCAGGTTCAATGGACATGTGCTGGAGCGTCGATTGAACCAGCGACAACCCTTCTAAATCACCGGCCAGGGCATTTTCTTGTTTTTCTTTTTGTGAAAGGTTCTTTGAAAGCGTCTGGACAGAACGGCCTATACTGCCTTTTTCCGCAAGCTGGACATCGTTTTTTTTCCTTTGCTGGCTGATCTTTCGGGCCAGGGCATCGGTAATATTCTCCAGGGTCATCACTTGCCCCAACAGTCTTTCCACCTCAACCACACTGGATTGGGAGGTGTTTTGAGACGTATTGGAAATTAACACCAGCAAGACCACCGCCCCAAACCCACAGGAGATGATGTCCAAAAAAGAAAGATTAAATATATCAAACTCTTTTTTCTTGATTTTCATGGCCAGTTCACCGCAGGACTGATCAAAAGTCCCCCAGATAGGGCTGCCCAACGCCAATATTCATTCACGGCATCGGGATCCCCTTCAATGGGAAGTAAAATCACATTGATCTTCATGGATCCCACCCCACTGTCCTTAATGGTTTGTCGAAACAATTTCACCCGGCATTCACCTGAAATCGTTGAAGATTTTCCCAGAAGAGAACCACAGCCGCTAAACGGATTCAGGCTTGCATAGCGCGATTCTCCTGTCGTGGGTAATCCATCGGTAATCAGATACAGATCTGTCACAGCTCGCCCCGCCACCGCCTGCAAGCCTTTCTGCAGATTGGTGGCACCCTGGGGAACGATTGTCTCCAGCTCTTTGTAAAGTGCGGCAAGGGTTTCAGACCTGTCCAATTGTATCCAATTGGCTTTACCCAATGAGGTTACAGAAGCGTTGTAAGAGATAACTGTTACCTGACTCGCTTTGGGAACCCGTGCAAGAATCCAGCGCATGGTTTTTAACGTTCGACCCCATTTGGGCCCCTGTTTTTTACCGGTTGCTGGACCATTTTTTCTTTTAATAATATCAATCAACATTTCATCGGTCATGGAGGCGCTGCTGTCCAGGAGAACAGCAATGCGATGTCCTTCAACTTTAAGACCCATCAGATAGGTTTCTTCCCCCCCTAGGTCCTCTTCCACAAGGTCCGATTCCAGAAGATCTGGTTTTTGGGCAATGGGTCTCTTTGAAATATCATTTTTCAAGGCGGCCAGCCGGTCTTTTTTCTGCACAAGGCTTAACTCTTTTTTTGAAAGCTGTGCCTCAAGCTGTGCAAGCCTGGCCCTGAGCTGTGCAATTTTTTGTGCTTCGGATTCAGATACATCCAGCAGTCGCTCAAGGGTTTGCTGCAACTGTTCCTGCACAAGTTCCAATTGTTTAACATCTGCCGATAGAAGATCTGTTTCAACAGCCGAATTACTCACATTGTGCTTAACCAGCATGAATACCAATATAACCGCCCCGAGACCGCAGGACATAATGTCAAGAAATGCAAGGTTGAACCCTTCTGATTTGCGATGTCTTCTCACAAAAACCCGCTTTATTTAATCCGCGCAAGCAGATATCGATCACAATAGGCCTGAATGTCCACAATCTGACCATCCTGAAGGCGCTGAAGCTGATGGAAAATAAACATCAGAAAGATACTGATCAACAGGGCCACAAGTGTTGAGTTAAACGCCACCCCAAGGCTGTTGGTCATACCGGCAATGTCTCCGGCAAGTGCCTTATCCGCAAGGGACAGCGCTTGACCGATTCCACGAACCGTTCCAATGAAACCGATGGAGGGAATGGCCCAGATAAGATAGCGGATCATGGAATTTTCGGCGTCCTGACGCAGGGCAAGTGCTTCAACAGAGCTTTCAATGGCGTCGGATACATTTTGAACATTTTTGGTTCCGGCATACCGCCATAAAGCGGTGCGCAAGGTCTGAACAAGGGGTGCCAGGTTACGGTCCGCTGAAAGTTGTGAATCGAGTTTTTCAATGATATTTTCCGGCACAAGGGTTTCATCTTCTCTTTCATTTTCTGTTTCTTCAATCAGATCAACGGTGAAAAGGTAATTATTGCGCAATATGGTGTGACATTTACCAATCATCAGAAAACTGCCCCAAATCATCAGAATAAAACAAATCTCCTGCTCATAATCCTTGAGAACAATCACAAGATCCCGGGGGGCGGATTGACCTGCCTGCTTTGCCAACTCAAGCAAAAGATCTGCTTCTGGCCGGACATAGCCAATGTAGGCAAGATGAACGAACACAATGGAAGTTACCAGGACGGCAATGCTTTTCACTATATCTGACATAGTTAAATATCCACGGGAAAAGAGGTTGGAGAATTCAGGCTGATCGCCGGCATCACGGCATACACGGTCACCGCTGCCACCAAAAGTATCACCAGTACCACGAACCAAAACATCGGTTTTTTATACATTGTCCTTTTATTCATTGTATTTTTATTCATTATCCTTTTATTCATTGTATTTTTATTCATTATCCTTTTATTCATTTTTCCCTCCCTATTTTCCCTCCCTATTTTCCCTAACTATACTACCCTAACTATACTATAGGTACCGTCCAATTCGAAACCCCACATCGTCACGTCCCTTTGTCAATCCCTCCCGAAATGCCGGCCGCAGTGTGGTAATCGTACCCGACCGCCAATTGGCACCTTTCACCACATGGGAATGCCCTCGCGGTTTTCCCAAAGGGTTGTACACCGTGGCATCGGTTTGGGGCGGCAGGATGGAATAAATATCGTGAACCCATTCACTGACATTTCCTGCCATATCATAAAGACCAGATGATTCTGCGTCAAAACTTCCCACAGGGGCAACACCTGCATACCCATCGCTATAGTTGGGAACAAAAAATCTTACCTGTCCCCTGGCACTTTCATCTGCT